>JADGAW010000190.1 GCA_015231815.1 Nitrospinota bacterium | reverse complement strand
AGGAATGGGAATCATTGTCACTTCCCTCAAGAATAATAATGATTAAATTTGATTTAATTTTCTCAGGCATAAAAATTATATATAAAGGTTCAATACCCTATTTTTTGTCTTATTATAGTAATGTTAGAGAGAAGTAATATAAAATTTACTCTACGAGCAGTTATTTTTATACGTTAAAAGCATCATTATGGAAAACAATAGTGACGTCACTATAGAGTCAAAAAATATTTTTCTTATATGTGATAGTTTGTCAACAATTGAAAAGCTAAAAAACAGCTTAGACATCTTACGGGACAACATGGAGTCTGTCCTAAAGTTCAATAACATTGACAGTGCAATAAAAAGAATTGATCACTTCATTTCCAACAACAAAGAAATTCATCTTATTATTACTGATGTTCGCTTCCAATCATCAGAAACAAATGTAATAGCTTTAATTAACAAACTTGAGGATTACAAAAGTTTTTGGAACACCCCTATTCTTATCTTCACTAACCACAAAGAGCGTGAACTCCTCCGTAATATCTCCAGAGCTTTTGTTCATTTACCCTTTAGGATAGTATTTACTGAAAACAATAACGACTATATTGCTTCGGTATTTCATGAGTTAATTAAATTTAAAATTAAGAACCAAAAATTTTTGGATTTAGAGACAAAAATCTTTTCCATAATGGAAATGGGGAATAGAAACCTGCTGAAACCAGCAATGGAGTCAATTGTATCAGCCCATAAAAAAGACCCTAAGATATGCACATACTCAAAAACTCAGCTTCTTACCGGTCAACTATTTACCGCATTTTGGAAAAGCTCTAATGCAAAACTTGAAAGCCTTACTGAAAAACTGGAAGAGGTAAAAATTGATTCTCTGGATTATAAAGTTATTATTGAACAAATAGAACATGAATCTGAGATTAATAAAAAAATGCTTAATAAGGCAAAAGATTCCTTAAGAAAAAGTTTTGAAGCAAGACCTTCCTATTGGAAAGCAAATGAAGCTCTCTATAAGCTCCATATGGAATTGAATGAAATAGAAGAGTCAAAACATTATTTAAATCGATTAATTTCCTTATTTCCTGCTGAAGCAACCTATTTCCTAAAAATGGGGAAGCTTTACGAACTTTCAAATAATTATAGAGAATCTATTGAATATTTCTTGGAATCAGCATCAAAAGCATTAAATTCGGGGGTAAGTAATCTTAAAAAGGAAGATCTCATGGAAATAATTGATGCTTCTTTATATACAGGAACAAAAATCATGAGACAAATTAATGTTACTGAGTTAAATACAGACAATGAAGGTGAGTTCGAGACCGAGTTAATGTTAAAAGACCTAAGAAAAAACAATGCTCAGATAAGAGCTACATTAGAAAGAATGAACAAACAGTTCCCTCACGACTCAAATTATCTGAATAAGATTGCAATAACCTATCGAAGAACCGGGGAATATGATGTAGCAGAAGGTTTTTACAAAAAAGCAATTAAAGAAGATTCAGAAAACCCTATTATCAGGATAAATTTTGCTATGTGTCTTGCTTGTAACAACCTCTTTGAACAAGCAAGTAAAATGATTGAGACAGCCTCTCGTTATCAAATTAACGAAGAGGAAAGAGAAATCTATGACAAAGCTCGAAACTTAATTAATAAAAAGGATATTGTGGGAATCAGGAAAATTATGATCTAAATTGTTAACACAAAGAAAAGCAAAATGAATATTTTATGTATTGATGATAGTCCCCTCGTCTTAAAGGTAGGAGAAAAAATACTTCAAGAAAATAATTTCCAATCTTTACTTGCAAAAAATGGAGAGGAAGGTCTAACCCTTTTAGAAGAAAATGAAGTAGCACTTATTGTTCTTGACTATCATATGCCAAAGATGGATGGACTTCAAACGTTACAGCATATACGTCGTAATAAGAACAAAGAAAAAGCAAATCTGCCTGTGCTTATTCTTTCAGATGAAAATAATCCTGAAATCATCACAACCCTCTTACAAGCAGGAGCAAATGATTATATTCATAAAGCATGGTTAACCCATAAACCAATGGTTTTTATGGAAAAGATATTCGAACTTTTGGGGTTTGAAGCAAAGTTTAAGTTATGTCGCTTTAATAAGCTGGAACAAACTCTATCACCCATTGTAAAAAACTTCCATCTTTTTGTTAAAGATTACTTCGAGTCTGGACTGTCAGGAAATGAAATTTCTGTTGAGGATATACAGGCAAAGTTAAATGATATAGATGAAGACTACCTCAAGGGAGAATTTGTTGAAATAATATATGACATTGTAGTGCCGGAGGATTACTTAACAGTCCATACCGTCAATGCAACTCTCCTCACGATGATGTTTACCCATTATTTAAACTTCCCAAAGAGCAAAATACTCGACATGATGTTAGGTGCTCTCTTTCATGATTTTGGAAATGCTGGTATTGAATCTCCTATCTTTAGAAACCCATCTGGTCTGGAAGAGAAGGAGTTTTCCACCTATATGCGTCATGTTGAAAGAGGAGTACATATTGCTAAAATCCTTGATTTGCCCCAACAATCGATAGAATTTATAGCTAATCACCACGAAAAGATGGATGGAAGCGGTTTCCCCTGGCGTAAGAATAGCGCCAACTTAAGTGATATTTCTCAAGTTGCACTCATCATTGATTCTTTTGATTCATTAACCTTTCAAAGAGAGGAACAAAAACGACTCATGGTTTTTGAGGCACTTCGGAGAATGAAGTCATGGGAAGGACAGTACTCCATTGATTTGCTGGAAAAATTTGAGAAACTCCTTGCAGAAAAGAACATAAAACCTGATGCCTGATTCCTGAAAAAACACACAAAGTTAAAGTTCTTAAATAATTTTTCAGTTCAACAACTCTTACTGTTCTTCTCCCCTGACGAGGAGTCAATTCTCATAAAAGTTCCAATATAGTATCTTCCCTTACTCTTTTTTCCTTTAACTGGTCCAAGAGAAAAACGTGTTTGATACACTTCACCATTTTTCTTTCTGTTAATGATATCTCCGACCCATGAACCTTTCTCCTCAACTTCTGACCAAAGGTTTTGGTAAAACTCTTTTTCAAAATAGTCTGACCGCAAAACAGACATTGTTTTTCCCTTAACCTCTTTCTTTTTAAAACCCGTAACCTTCTCAAACTGAAGATTTACATCCTTTATTTTTCTGTCGTGGGTGAGAATAACCTTTGCATCATTTGATTGATGAAAGCAATATTTAAAGAGTTCAAGTTCAGCAACTGTTTTTGACAGCTTTGCCGTCCTATCTTTTACCTTTTCCTCAAGAGATTTTTTGTAGAATTGGTTTTCATCTAAGAGTTTCTTCTTTTCAATAGCTTTGTCAATAACATGAGAAAGTTCCATTCTTTCAATAGGTTTTGTTATATAACAAAATGCTCCAAGATCAAGAGCTTCAGAAATTGTCTCAATACTCGGATGACCTGTCATAATAATAAACTGAATTGAAGAATTCTTCTTGTTACACTCCTTAAGAATCTCAATCCCTGAAAGAACGGGCATTACCAAATTTGATAAGACGACATCAAAGACCTTTTTTGACCGAATAAGTTTAACAGCTTCCTGTTCATCGATGACGGCTGTGATGTTTATTTTCTTATCTTTAAGGTAATCAACAAGCAAGTCAATTACCAATTTTTCCCTCTCAATTAATAATAGTTCTACCATTTCTCTTCCTCTCTATAAATGTATAAGGCTAAATCATAACTTTTTTTATTCGGACGATATCCTTTTTATTTATTAATTCACGAGATTTTTCATAAGTCTCCTTTTCTTCATCATTCATTTCCAGTTTTGCTGCACTTTCAATCATTTCTGTTGCTTTATCAAAGATGTTGCTACAAGCAAGACACATGGCATAATTAATTCTTATAACAGCATCATTCTTATCTGCCTGGATGGCTTTTTTATAATATTCTTCCGCAATATGATACTCACCAGTCCTTCTATACGTAATAGCAATTTTGTTTAAATATTCTGGATCATTGGGGAACTGCCTACTCATTTTTTCAAGAGTTACTCGTAGCTGCGCATTATTTTTTCTCATGTTTTTTAGCATAGTTCTCGTTTCCAGCGCATTTTCTGCTTTTGCACTTAATTCAGAGATATTCATCTGCTTCATGAGCTTTTTTCCCGTACGAAGTGAGGCATCAATTATTTCCAATAAATCTTCTTTTTTGAGGTTACTAACTCCTGCATGCAAAGCTTTTTCTGCGGACTCCAGAAAAAAGTTTACCGAATTGGTAAAACGATTGGATATTTCATTGAGCCTGCCCATTTTCAATGAGTAGGTAGCCTCAGCAGGAAAAGAACTAATAAGGTAACCAAGGTAATGTTTTGCATCATTTAATTCATCCATCTCTACATGCAATTTATAGAGAGCTTCATTTGCTTTCCAGTATGTTGGTCTTGCTTCATGACTCGCCTTAAAAGCGTTTTTTGCAAGATCAATCATCCTTTTGTTTACCTCCCCTTCTTTTTCAATTTTTTCTACAATAAAAGTATATTCTGATGAGTTTTCTTTTATTCCTATCATCTTGTCTGCAAGACGCTTTAACTCTTCATTGGATAATTTCCAGAAGGAAAAATAGAGCTCTCCTGTCAAAAGTTGGACTTTGGGAAACGTACAAACTTTAGGGTATTTTTCACTGTAGGAATGAATTGTTTGAAGGGCAGGATTCAAGAGGTTCCTGTTCCCCATTTCAATAATGGAATGTATCTTTGACTCAAGTTCCAGATATTTCTGATTATTTATCTTAAATTCAATAAGTT
>JADGAW010000018.1 GCA_015231815.1 Nitrospinota bacterium | reverse complement strand
ATGCAAATTATGCCTTATGATGTCGGTTTAGTTTTCCCCCGAGGTACAGTCCCAGCAAGGCGACCGCCACCAGTGCCGGGATTACTTCCCAACTTACTCCCGAAAACTGCCGGAGAATAATTGAAATGGTAATGGGAATATAAAAACATCGAATTCTCGCTCTGCTTTTTTCCGGGTAATTCATGCGGATATAACCACTGACTGTATTAACAATAAAGGTGAAAACTATGAGGAGAAATGCCATATAATATTCAGTTGGTCTAAATCTGTTATAAATTGTGAGTTAAAACATGGGAACTATTTTAAAGCAATTAATGGTTTTTGGAATACTCTTGTTCTGTGTAACCTTTTATTCTCCATCCTTTGCTGAGCAGGAAAGTTATGAGCAACTTCTTCAGAAGATGGAACAGGAAGAAAAAGCGTATCCCCGCGACCCGCGGGTTAAATACAACAAGGGAAATCTCCTCTATAAATTAGGACGCTTTCAGGAAGCAGCAAAAGCCTATAAAGAATCCGCAAGCTTAACAGAAGAACCGGATTTAAAAGAAAAAGCTCTCTATAACCTTGGAAACGCCCTCTATAAAGATTCACTGCTTAAGGAATCAGTTGCTGCCTATAACGATGCGATAAAAATTGACAAAGAAGATAAAGAAGCAGCAGAAAATAAAGAGTTTGTAAAGAAAAAAATAAAGGAAAAGAAACAACAAAAACAAGAGCAACAGAACGGCAACAAAAACGACAAGAATAAAAACAACGACAAGAATCAAGACAACGACAAAGATAAAAATAAAGATAAAAAAGATAACGGTAAGGAAAACGAAAAAGACAAAGAGGGAAAAGATAAACAAAAGAATAAAGAGGGTGAAGAAAAACAAAAAGGGGAGCAGCAGAAAGATGATTCAGGAAAAAACGAAGAAAATAACAGTCAGGGAAATAATCAGGAAGAAAGAAAAGATAAAGACTTCAAACCAAGTCAAGTAGATAAAGAAAACCATCAAGAAGAAAAAGCCTCACAAAGTTTGCAGGCAGGAAAAAAAGAAGAAAATCAGAAAGAACTCGAAGATAGTGAAACTGAAATGTGGCTCAACAGTATTAAGGAAAATACATCAGATTTTATACAAAAACAGTTACAGGGAGCAGGTAAGCAAAATAGACCGGAAAAGGATTGGTAAATGTTACAAAAAATTAAGTTTATTAAAAACGTTACGGACAATATCAAGGATCGCATAGATTCCCTATCACCAAGAAGGCTTAAGAAGCGTCTTGACCTTCTCGAAGCAGCAGATATTGCGGATTTAATAGGCGTTGAATCAAGTAAGAAAAATAAACTAAGAATTTTTAACCTTGTAGCAAATGAAAGCAAAGGGGAAGTTCTGCTGCTTTTGAACAGAAAAGACAGAAAACGTGTTCTCAAGGAAATTTCTGAAAAACGACTGGTAAAACTGGTTAACCACCTCGAATCTGATGATGCTGCGGATCTTTTGTCCGAGATGAAGCCGGAACTTTGCAAAAAAATTATGATAAAAATTAACCCGGAACATGCAATTAACATTGCTGGGTTAATGAAATATGCTCCTGATTCCGCCGGAGGAATTATGCAGGCGGAATTTGTGACGGTTTATGGCGAATTAACAGTTGAGGAGGCCATACAGTCGGTGAACGAATTCGAAGATATAGAAACAGTTCACGAGATTTTCGTTGTGGATAAAAATGAACGTTATATTGGAACTATAAATGTTTGGACGTTAATCTCAGGAACCTACAGTGATATTGTCGAAGATATCTGCAACAAAAGCAGCGTTGTTGTTGACGCATTCATGGATCAGGAAGAGGTTGCCGAGATATTTAAAAAGTATGACGCTGTTGCAGTAGGAGTTGTAAATTATGAAAACAAGCTGATAGGAAAAATCAAGGTTGACGATATTGTAGATGTCATACATACGGAAGCTCAGGAAGATATGATGATGATGGCGGGTATTCGAGAACCGGAAAATATTCTTGAAGAATCGGTTTTTAATTCTATCAAGAGCAGATTTCCCTGGCTTTTTGTTGCGGTCATTGGTGGCTTAATAACAGGTGCAATTATGTATGAATTTAAACATATCATGGAGACAGTTATTATTTTGGCAACCTTTGTTCCAGTAGTAATGGCTACTGCGGGAAATGTTGCGACTCAATCCTCAACCATCATGGTACGAAGAATTGCCGTTGGTGATTTGGAAAATATAAAAACCTATTCCCTTCTTCTCAAGGAACTTGTCATTGGTTTGGGAATTGGGCTATTATCTGCTTCTCTCGTTGCTCTTTTTGCCTTTTTATGGAAAGATGCCCTCAACCTGGGAATTGTGGTTGGCTTTTCTATGTTTGGAGCGGTCATTACCGGTTCAATTATAGGAGTTATTACGCCACTGCTTTTTAAGAAGCTTAAAATCGACCCCGCCATTGCGTCAGGTCCAATGGTTTCCTCCATAAACGACTTCACTGGTATTATGATTTATTTTGCTATTGCATCCTCGTATATTGATTTGTTGAAATAGGTTTATGGGTAGAAGGTTAGAAGGGGGAGAGTAAAAGGGTTTATGGGTGAGTAAATGGGTGGGTTTGTAAAGATGTATATGGGGTGACGGGGAGGAGTTTGCGCCGGTAATAATGTTCATACAATGAATTTCTCATGAAAATATCAGATAAACTTCTCGATTACCTCATTGCAATGATGGCAGGAGTTGCTACCTACCTTCTTGTCCTCGTCGTTGTTGGTCAAAGCTGGAATATGTTTGTTGCAATGATTGTGGGAATGGTTCTTGGCATGGTGGTACTGGGGATCCTCATTTTAACCTTTTGCCGGGTTATACCCGCCTTTGAAATAATGCCTGGGGGGATGGTTATAACCATGTTTGTTGGAATGGCAACAGGAATGTCAGAAGCAATGGGCATTGTTTGCAGTTTAACTCTATTTATCTCAGTGGTGGTTTTTTCGTTATTAGTGCAGATGAGAATGCATCTCTACAACCATCAGCATAAAGGGGAGGTTTCTGGTGGGTAACAAAAAACCGTGGTGGGAAAAATGGGACAACTCAGCCAAAAGCTTTGATATTATGAACGCTGGAGTTGAGGTGCGTTATGGGGATAAAAAAAGAGAACTCATTAAAAAAACCGAAGGACTTATCTTGCTGGCGGCAGTGGGTACAGGACTTGACCTGCAATACTTTCCCCAAAACCGAAAAGTTGTGGGAATAGATATCAGTTGGAAAATGCTGGAGAAATCATCGAAAAAACTTGCGGACAATCCGCCTGACACTACGCTGGTTCGGGGAGATATTCAGAAGCTCTGCTTTAGTGACAATACCTTTGATTCGGTGGTGACCTCATGCACCTTTTGCTCGGTACCCGATCCTGTCTTGGGATTACAGGAGCTTAGAAGAGTTCTCAAGCCCGGCGGTACAATCCTCATGTTTGAACATGTCCGCAGCACTATTTTCTGGATGGGACCCATGCAGGACTTTATTACTGTTTTTACCCGAAAATTTGGTCCCGACCTCAACCGTGACACCCGTACAAACATCCTCAAGGCAGGTTTTACCCTGAAACGTGAGGAAAACCTTTATCTCGACATGGTCAAACTTTTCGAAGCAGAGAAGTAGTTTGTAGTTAATTTCCCCAAAAAAAATGTTAAAAAACTCAGGTTTAAATTACAAAAAAGTTTCTGGAAAAAAATATATTCCTTGTGGTATTGTTTTCTACAACGGAAAACATTCGGTGAGGGTTTCAAGAGAGATCGTTGCCCTTCCGATTCAGGCGGTTCTATAATAATTACTTTCTGCCGATAATGGAACTTTCTCTGGAAGTTGCAGGCAAAAATAAAACAGGAACGGTAATTGCTTAAAAGAAGGAAGATTTAAGATAACTTTTCTTTAGAAACGATGAAAAAAACGCTCTTAATTACCGGAATTTTTCTCTTGTTTATTACCTTTATTCCGGTAAATATTATCTCGACATACGGGCAGCTTACTGAAAACAAAGTTGATGAATTTCTCGATCCCACCGAGAAAGCAAAAGCAACAGTAACGCTGGATAATATCAGGTTTGGTCCTCATCCTGAAAATACTCGGCTTTTCTTCGATCTCTCGCAACTGCCGGAATACAGTATCAAGCTCAAGCTAAAGGAAAAGGCCGTTGAGGTTCAATTCTTTGACACTGTTATTAACCCAAATCTGGACAATTTGTCGATGCAAGACAAAAATATTGTCAAAACAGCAATAACCAAAGAAGGAAAAAAAGTAACCATAACCTTTTATTTGAAGAGTAAGGATGTTTCCTTTGTTTATCTCCCTCTTTCAAAACCAGCAAGAATTGTTTTGGATATTCGGAAAACATCGCTGGTGAAAGGAAAAATCCTTGGCGATAAAATTCCGGTAAAGGAAGTAAAACCAGAAGATATAAAGTTTGTAAAGAAAAAAATTGATATTGATGAAACACTGGATAAAAATCCTCTCAGGAAGAAATATTATGAGGCAATGACCTTATACCAGAAATTTAAGTACACTGAGGCAGAGCCTTTATTAAAGGAAATCCTTGAAAAGTACCCCGATTTCATGTTCAATGATTCCGTAATGTTTACCTATGGAATTATTCTGGCTTCCAAAGCAGGAACTAAGCTTAATCTGGCAAAATACGATCCTGAGAAATATAGAGAAGCGTTGCGCCTCTTTACTGAAATGCTCATAAAGTTTCCTGATACTCCCTACCGAACTAATGTTTATTTCATTAACGCAAAAATGTTGGTGGAACTCAACCTGTATGCTGAGGCAATAAGTCAATTAAACCTTATCGTTGACGATTATTCAAAAGATAAATTTGCCGGACAAGCTCTAGCCTTAAGTGCAAAGCTTTTACTGGAGATGGGAGAAATCGAGCGGGGAACTGCAGCCATAAATAAAATGCTGGTTAGTTTCAGAGACAGTGCAGGAAGTAAACAGGCTGCCTTTACTTTGGCTGATACCTTATTCAGTAAAGGTAATTATCTGGAGGCATTTGATATTTATGTGGAGGCAATTAAATATTGGCCTGAATATTTCAAAAGAACTCCAAGCTCAATATTTAATCTGGCTGAGATTTATTATATGAATGGTGATTATAACCTCGCTCAAAGGTTCTATTACCGAATCACCAATCTATTTCCGAATAACGTGAATAGTGCTGCAGCAATGAATCGGTTGTCTCAAATCTACATGTTGAAAAAAGATTATGACGGGAGTTTGAAAGTTCTTACGGATGCCAATAAAAAGTTCAAGGATCAGGTTGAAGGTCTTCAGACAAAGCTAAGACTTGCAGATTTGGGAATTGAACATCAGTTTAAGGAGAGTAAACTGTATTTTGATAATCTCCCGGAAGTTCAGGATCCCTTTGAAACCTATAAGGAAGTTATTGCAAAATCAACGGAAAAAAACTATAAAGAAGAGGCAATATACCGATATGGTGTCGCCTTCTCAAGTACAAACCAATACCGAAAAGCAATTGAAATCCTTAATCAAATGGTGGAAGAATATCCCAATAGCAAGTTTAAGGAAAAGTCCATTCAGGAAATAAAAAAGAACTTTAATAAACTTATTCAGGCTTATTACTCTCAGGACGGTTTTTTCACGGTACTTCTTACCTATTATAAGAATTTTGAAAAATACCTCAGTGATATTAAAGACCCGAAAATATTATTGGCAATTGCAAAAAGCTATCAGGATCTTGGTGCTTACGATAATGCAAAAATGTTTCTGGAAAAGGTTGCAGAGCATGATACTGAATGGAAATTCAGGGAGTCAGTAATGATTAGTACCATCGAAATTGTTAACGAACGAGGGGAGTATAAAAAAGCCATTGACCTCTCAGATAAATTTCTTGAGGATTTTCCTGCCAGCGACAATAAGATTAACGCATATCGTAATAAAGGGTATGCCTTTTATAAGCTCAATAACCTGAAGAAAGCTCAGGATGCTTATATGCAATCGATGTTTTTGGATAGAGAAGGGGAAGATGCCGCAAAAATTTCGTTTATCTTAGGAAATATCTTTACTGCACAGAAAAAACTTCCACAGGCAGAAAATGCCATGGCAGAAGCAATTGAGATATTTAATAAGAGTGTTCAATCGGAAAAAGAGCCAAAGATACCAAACTTTATTCGGTTAGCATACCAAAACCTTGGAAATATCTTATTTGAGGAACGAAAGTACGAAAAAGCAATTGCTGCAAATCAGGTAATACTTGATAAGTTTCCTGATTATGATGCTGCTAAAGTATCTCTTTTTCAAATTGCTGAAAGTTACCGGCTTCTGAAAAATTACGATGATGCAAAAAAGAAATTTGAAGAAGTGGTAAGCCGCTATCCAAATACTTTGGTGGCAAAAACAGCTCTTGAGAATATTAGTGCAATGAACTGGAAGGAAAAGAATAAAAGAAACCTTGCCATAAAACCTCGGAAATAAAATTCTACAGTAAAATAGTGAGCTATTTTTCAAGATGAAATTCTTGGGGACTGTGAAGAGTAAAAAGTTCACGTTTGGAATCCATCTTCTTTTTACCTGTCACTCTTAATAAAAACAGTTGAAAACCATATAAAAAAACAACTGCTCACTACTTACTGCTCACTCTTTTTAAATGACATTGAAAACGTCCTGGATTAAAAAAACCTTCTTATTCCTAACGGTATTTATTTTTTTGGCAGGAGTTTCAGGAGGAGTTCTCACCTACCTGTACTATAAAGAAAGAATCGAGCCGGAACTTCCTGATGTTAAAAGCCTTAAGAACTTTAAGCCATCAATTATCTCCAAGCTTTACGATGATAAAGATAATCTGGTAACAAATTTTTATCTTGAAAAGAGAATTTGGTTAAAAGTTGAAGATATTCCGGCAATTGTAAAAGAAGCAACAATTGCAGTTGAGGATTCCAACTTTTATTCTCATGGTGGAATTGATTTCTTAGGAATAATACGGGCTGCAGTTACCAATTTCTTTGCTGGTTCCATTGTTCAGGGGGGAAGTACCATAACCCAACAGCTATCAAAGACCTTTTTCTTATCACCAGAAAGAACCATTGAAAGAAAGCTAAAGGAAGTTTTTATCTCCTTTGCCATTGAAGAAAATTTCACGAAAGAAGAAATTCTGGAACTCTACCTTAACCAAATATATTATGGCTCTGGAGCTTATGGTATTGAAGCTGCCGCTGACACCTATTTTGGAAAACATGTATCGGAGTTAAACCTTGCCGAAGTGGCAACACTTGCTGCAATTCCCAAAGCACCATCCAACTATTCTCCTTTTAGAGATTACAAAAGGTCAAAGAAGAGAAGAGCTCATGTTTTAAAAAGAATGCTTGATTCTGGCTATATAAAGATAAAACAGTGCGAAAAATATTCTAAAGCAAAAATTAAGTTGGTGAACCTTGCAAAAGAATCAAATAATGCCCCTTATTTTGTGGAGCATGTGAGAAAAGACATTGCAGAACGGCTAGGGACTGATAAGCTATACAAAGATGGCTTAAGTATTTACACAACCCTTAACCGGGAACTTCAAATATCGGCACGAAACGCTCTTAAAAGGGGACTCAGGGAGCTTGATAAAAGAATTGGCTACCGGGGAGCAAAAGAAATAATCGACAAATGGGATGAGGAACCCATTGAGGGAGAACCAAAGATTGTTGATGCAACAGTTATATCTGTTGAGAAAGAATATGCAGAGTTAAAAATTTATGACGAAATTCCTGCAACCTTATCATTAAAGGAAAGTGACTGGGCAAGGCACCCGAATCCAAACTCCCATTACCTTTATTCAAAATTAAAGGATTTGAGAAAGGCTCTTCATCCAAAAGACAAAATACTTGTTTCTGTTGTCAATGATAAGGTCAGACCCATTGAAGTGAAACTGGAGCAGGAGCCGGAAGTAGAAGGAGCAATTATTTCACTGGATGTTAAAACAGGCGAGGTTAAAGCAATGGTTGGTGGATA
This sequence comes from Nitrospinota bacterium, assembly GCA_015231815.1. Taxonomy (GTDB): domain Bacteria; phylum Nitrospinota_A; class JADGAW01; order JADGAW01; family JADGAW01; genus JADGAW01. The sequence goes on along the minus strand of JADGAW010000018.1, from coordinate 11,035 downwards.
TGATTTTAATAAAAGCCAGTTTAACCGGGCCACACAAGCTCAAAGACAAATTGGGTCGGCATTTAAACCTATTATTTATGCTGCTGCAATTGATAAAGGCTTTTCTCCAGCTTCAGTGATTATTGATGCTCCCATTATCATCAATGGCTGGAAACCAGAAAACTACGGAAAAAAATTCTATGGCCCAACCTTATTAAGAAAAGCGTTACAACATTCTCGAAATGTTGTAACGGTAAAACTGTTACAGGAAATAGGAATTCAAACGGTTCATGATTTTGCAATGATGCTGGGTATTCATACCGAAATAAAAAATGACCTTTCAATTGCTCTTGGTTCCACAACCCTTTCCCTTATCGACATAACAAATGTCTATGCGATTTTTGCCCGGGGTGGATGGTCGTTGAAACCTATATTCATCCGTTACATTAAAAACAGAAATGGCATAACCATTGAAAATAATATGATGAGAGAGAAAGTACTGTCGATTGCTCCGGAAACTGCCTACATTATCACGACGATGTTGCAGTCGGTGGTCAAACATGGAACTGGACGTAAAGTGGCAGACCTTGGTCATAATATTGCCGGAAAAACAGGTACTACAAATGATTATATTGATGCTTGGTTTATTGGCTATTCCCCGGAAATTGCAACGGGAGTTTGGACAGGATATGATCAGTTAAAACCTATGGGTAGGGGAGAGGCTGGCTCCAGAGCTGCTTTACCTATCTGGAAGGAATATATGCAACAAGCTCTTAAAGACGTGCCGGACAGGAATTTCCCTCTGGCAGAAAACCTTGTGTTCAGAAATGTTGATGAATCTACAGGACTTCTTGCTCCCTATGGCAGTAAAAATGCCTACATGGAGGTTTTTAAGAAGGGAACAGAACCTAAAAAGTTTACCTCTTCCGATCTGGAAGAAACCTCAGGAGGTATTCATTAACCTTCTCTGTTTCAGGTTCACAGGGCTAATTTGTTCTGCTAACTGTTATAATGTCCAGCTAAAATTTATATTTATTTGAGCCAATTGATGGAAAAAACAGAAGAGCTGCAAAAGAAAAAACATATTGTTGTTGAATATTTCGAAGCAATTGTTATTGCGTTAATTCTTGCTTTTTTTATCAGAGAGGTTTTTGTTCAGGCGTATAAAATTCCTTCCGGTTCGATGAAGGACACCCTTCTCATAGGCGACCACCTGCTGGTAAGTAAAATGTCCTATGGCATTAAAATTCCCAACGAGCTGCCCTTTACCCGTACAAAACTCTTTGATGATATTAGGTTTTTTTCTTCAATTCCAGAACGGTTTGATATTATTGTTTTTAAATATCCAGAAGACCCTTCACGTGATTTCATTAAGCGTACCATCGGACTTCCGGGAGAAACTGTTGAAGTTAAAAATCAGGTGGTTTACATTAACGGTAAAGCAATTGATGATTCAGCTTTTGTTAAGCATATTGAGCCGCCACTGCCGCTGATGTACTCCTTTCCCCGAGATAATTTCGGACCGGTAACTGTTCCGGAAGGTCATGTTTTTATGATGGGAGATAACCGGGAAAATAGTCAGGATAGCAGGTATTGGGGCTTTCTTGATGTCAATATGATTAAAGGAAAAGCCATCATTCTCTATTGGTCCTGGGATGATGAAGACAGCTCTGTCCGATGGGGGAGAATCGGCAACCTCATTCATTAAAGAGTGGGATGAAAACATCATGGACTTCAAAAACCTTGATACAGCCTTTCAGGAAAATTTCATAGAAAATGAAATCACTGCAGCATCACCCTTTGAGGTTACTCTTCCTCAGCAGACGATAGAGAAAATTTATCAGTTTATTAGAATTTATTTCGCTATCTGTCACCGAAACAGCTACCAAATGGAAAGAGGTAAAACCTTCTTTCATCAACAACTCAACTATTCTGTATTAATGGGCTACGATTTTCATATCACTGAAAATAAAATCAAGCTTATTGAGGTAAATACCAATGCCGGAGGAGCTTTGTTTAGTCTTTTGGATGAGTATCGAAGGTATCCTGAAAAAAAGAGGGAGTACGAAAAAAAAATTAACGTCTTATTTGAAAGTTTTTGTGAGGATTTTACTCTTTGGAATAAAGGAAATTCATCTCAACGAACTCTTAAAACCGTTGCAATTATTGATGAAGATATTGAGAAAGTTTACTGGCTTCCAGAGTTCAAGCTCTTTCAATCCCTCTTTGAAGAAAGGGGAATAAAAACCATTATTGCAGATGTTAAAGATGTACAGATTGATGGTAATGAACTGAAGGTAAAGGGAATCGTCATTGACATGGTTTATAACCGTTACTGTGACTTTTATTTAAAGGATACTCCTTCATCAACATTACGTGAAGCCTACGAAGAAAACCTTGCCTGTTTTTCACCAAACCCATTTGAGTATCACCTCACGGCAAGTAAGGATATACTGATGTTTCTTTCAGATGAAACATTTGACGAGCAATTTGAAATTACCTCAGAGGAAAGAACACTTCTGGATGAAATCATTCCCAAGACCTATCACCTTTCGAGTCTTGAGGAGCATGAAATCATTGACAAAAGAAAACAGTTCTTTTTTAAACCAATTTCGCACTATGGCGGCAAGGGAGTTTATCGGGGAGATAAAATCAGCCTGCGAAAAATACATGAAATTGAAAAGGAAAATTATCTTATGCAGGAGCTTGTACACCCATCAACGGTGACAGTTAATAGTTCAATAGCTGATATACCGCTTAAAAACAATATTTTTAAGGTCGATTACCGTTTTTTTGTCTATAAGAACGAAGCTTTTCATTTCTCTTCCCGACTATATCAAGGACAGGTTACAAATTTCAAAACCATTGGTGGTGGTTATGCGCCGGTTATAGTGAGTGAAGAGTGAGAAGTGAGAAGTGAGAAGTGAATGGGTAGATCGGTAGATGGGTAAATGAATGGTTTTGACCTCCAACTATTTACTTTTCACTCTTCACGATTTACTTTTCACCTTTTCGAATTAAAGTATTTGAACAAAAGTATTTGAACAAAAGGAAATTATATGATCGAAAACAAGAAGGGCATTTTATACCTTGTATCAACCCACATAGGAAATCCTGAAGATATTACCTTAAGGGCATTAAAGGTTCTCAAGGAATGCGATATTATTCTTTGCGAGGAATTTAAGCCAGCAGGAAAGTTTCTGCGACCCCTTGGAATAAAAAAACCGCTCATTTCAATCAACGAGCATAACGAGGAGGAAGGAACAAGCGATGCCATTAAAGAGCTCTTGTCGGGGAAAAAGCTTGCCTTGATAAGTGATGCTGGCAGCCCTTTGTTTTCCGACCCTGGGAATCTTCTTCTTCAGAGATGTAAAAAAGAGGGGGTGAAAGTCTCGCCATTGCCGGGAGCTTCCTCATTAATACCTGCCTTACAGATGTCCGGCTGTGCTCATGATGATTTTTATTTTGCAGGTTGGCTTTCACCAAAAACAGAGGAGCGGGAGCAGCAGTTGAGAACTCTGAAAAAACGCAACGAAGCAATGGTCATAATGGAAACTCCTTATCGGTTAAAACAGTTGTTAACCTCTATCGATACGGTTATGCACCAGCGGAAGGTTTTTCTCGCTCTGGATATTTCCGGTGAAAACGAGGAATTTCTCGAAGGTACAGCACAAGAACTCCTGCGTCTGGTTGAGGGAGCTAAAAAAAGAAATTTTGTTCTTATTTTGGAAAAGGGGTAAGGGGAGGGGTTTTTCTTAATTCAACGTTTTTACCAAATAATTTCAGTCACGAAACTGTGCGTTGTAAAGGTTGGAGTATGCTTTTCCTCTTGCAATTAACTCTTCGTGGGAGCCTGTTTCGATGATTTCGCCTTTTTCCATAACGATGATTTTGTCGGCATTGACAATGGTTGAAAGACGATGAGCTATAACAAAGGTTGTTCTGTGTTGCATGAGGGTGTTAAGTGCTTCCTGCACAATTCGCTCAGATTTGGTGTCGAGGGCAGAGGTTGCCTCATCAAGAATAAGAATTGGCGGATTTTTTATAAGAGCCCGGGCAATTGCAATGCGCTGTTTTTGTCCTCCGGAAAGTTTAACTCCTTTTTCCCCGATCATCGAATCATATCCGTTTGGCATTTCCTCAATGAAGTGATGTGCATGTGCATCCTGTGCTGCTTTAATAATACTTTCATCCGAAGCGTCACGATGTCCGTAACAAATATTGTTTTTAATTGAGTCATTGAAGAGAAAACAGTCCTGAGTAACAATTCCAATAAGACCTCTCAGGGAATCGAGGGTGTACGCCCTAATATCTCTGTTGTCGATTTTAATGGAGCCTCCGGTAACATCATAAAAGCGGGGTATGAGGTCAACCAAGGTTGATTTTCCTGAGCCACTATGTCCAACAATTGCAATGATTTCTCCCTGTTTTACCGTGAAGGTGAATTCCTTAATAACTTGAGTTTCCGGGGTGTAGGAAAACTGAACATTTTCGAAGGAAATTTCATTTTTGAACTCCTTGATATCCACTGCATCCTTATTGTCTTTAATTTCCGGCTCTGTATCAATAATTTCAAAGATTCTTTCAAAGGCAGCCAAAGCAGCTTGAATGGTATTGTTAATTCTGCTGAGTTTTCTAATCGGAGCATAAAGCATCATTAATGCCGTCATAAAAGAAAAAAAGTTACCGGGGGTTGTGTTTCCCTCAATGACCTGACTTCCGCCATACCAGATTATTATGGCTATACCGATGGCACCAAGAAACTCCATGATTGGTGCTGTCATCTCGTTATACTTTGTGGTTTTTCGCTGTATGGCGAGAAACTTATCATTTTCTTCGGAAAACCGGTTTGTTTCATATTTTTCCATGGAAAACGCCTTCACGATCTTTACTCCGCTGATGGTTTCGTTGAGAACAATGGTCATATCTGCGATTTTTTCCTGACCAACCTTGGAAAGTTTTCTCAGTTTTTTGCCCACAATCGAAAGAAAATAAAAGGAAAAGGGCAAAACAAGAATTGCGTAAGTAGCCAATTGGGTATCCCGGTAAAAAATAACAAAGATAAGAGCAAACATCGTGAGAATTTCAAGGACAAGGTCAGCAAGAACCTTTGATACAGAGTTTTGTACAACCCCGACATCATTGGTTACCCTTGACATTAAGAGTCCGGTGGGATGGTCATGAAAAAAACGAAGTGATTGAAGTTTTATATGGGAAAAAAGCAGGGTACGTATGTCCCTTACGACAGTTTGACCGATATAAATCATTAAAAATGAGGAGATATACTTAAAAACCCCTTTTGTTGCATAAATTGCAAGAACTGCAAAAGGAAGGACTTTTAACATCTCGGCATTCTTACTGATAAAAATATCGTCAAGAACCGGTTGAACAATCCATGCTGCTGCCGCAGTACATGCAGCAACTACCGCCATTGCCAGCATTGCAAAAACCAATTTGGCGAAATAGGGCTTGACGAAAACAATTACCTTTTTATAAAGAGCAATTGCCGGAAGTTCTTTTATTTCAGACTGATTCATTACATTACTATTTCTTTTTGGTGTACTTACTGGCCTTATAGTGTTTGTTGAGGCAAACCTTCAACTCCTTCAAAAACAACACGAAAAATGAAGGATGTATATATAAAAGAGAATATTATAGGGTACATGCACCTTTATTAATGTTCTTCTGATTTTTTATTACATTGTTTTTCCTTGCATTGATACTTTTTTTATCTCCTCAAGGACGTTTTCATGCAATTTGAGCTAATCAATTTACTCCTCTTCATAGCATAAGGAACCCCAAAGTTTTTCCATAACCTTTAGGTGTTTGGTGACCGGCATCTTTTTTATTTCAGATACTGTCATAGCATTTGTTTGAATGTTTGCATTGCATGCAATAGACAATGTTTTAGTTGGAAGGAAGCGTGGGAGGGTATGGAATTATACAAGCTTGAAACCGTTGAGGTTGAAAGAGCTCAAGCTATATCAGAATCGTGCAAGCTATGTTCCACCGGGCGAGACTAATCCAAAAGATCTTTGAAATAGACCCCCTTGCATATGGCTAATGTGGAGGTGAAATGCGGATTATCGCTTTTATCTCCAGACAACCTGAAATACGGAAAATTCTCAAACACATTGACGAGGAAACAATCAAACCCTCGTGTCTTTGACCCGTCTCGGACAGGCTAAGTCTCAATAGGTCGTATGCGAGTATACAAACGATTATTTCCCACCACAGACGATTATCTTTGTGGTCCTGTCTATTCCGTTTAAAAAAAAATTTTTTTACGTTTTTTTTACTTTTTTGATTTTGATTTTGTATCGTATTAAATTAAAATGAACAGTCTTTTAAATGATTCTAACATCCTGATATTGCATGGAAAAGATAATTCTTGAAATTGTTCAACAGGCAAAAGAAGCAAGTAGGGTTATTGCCACCCAAACTACCGAAATAAAAGATAAAGTTCTGAGATCAATAGGTGAAAACCTGCAAAAAAATTCCGCTCTGATATTACAGGAAAATAAAAAAGATATTGATGAAGCAGAGAAGTTAAGTTTAAGTAAAGCATTGATTGACAGGCTCCTTATAGATGAAAAGCGAATTGATAATATGGTTCGTGAGTTGTCCAATATTATTAATCTTAAGGATCCGGTTGGAGAGGTTGAGGACTTTATCGTGTTGCCGAATGCTCTTAAAACAGGAAAAATGAGAGTTCCCATTGGTGTTATTGGAATTATCTATGAATCACGACCTAACGTAACTCTTGATACCTCAGCTCTTTGTATAAAATCAGGTAACGCAATTATTTTAAAGGGTGGTTCGGAAGCCTTTTATTCCAATGTCGTCTTAGCACAAATTATCAGGGACACCCTTAAGGAGCATGGTTTACCTGAGGATATTGTTCAATACATTAATACAAAAGACAGAAAAGCAGTAACGCATCTATTGAAGCAACACGAATATATAGATATTATTATTCCCAGAGGAGGTCCTAACCTTATTAAAAAGGTCGTTGAGGAATCGTCAATTCCTGTTATTAAGCATGATGCTGGGGTTTGTCATCTTTATCTGGATAAGGATTATGATAAGGATATTGCTATCGATATTATCATCAATTCCAAGGCACAAAGACCCGGTGTCTGTAATGCACTGGAATGTCTTTTGATCCATAAAGAGGTGGAGAGCGAGTTTCTTCTTGAGATTATCAATGCATTAAAGGAAAATGAAATAGAAGTTCGGGGTTGTTCTCGAATAAAGGAAGTTGCCAATGTAAAAGAAGCAACAGATGATGATTGGGGTCGGGAATTTTTGGATAAAATTCTGGCGGTCAGAGTTGTAAATAATTATCAGGATGCAGTAGATTTTATTGCCAGATACTCCTCTCAGCATACTGACGGTATAATAACGAGTAATTACAGCAAAGCCATGAAGTTTACTCAGGAGGTGGATTCTTCGGCGGTTATTGTTAATGCTTCAACGCGCTTTAATGATGGAGGACAGTTGGGCTTTGGCTCCGAAATGGGAATATCTACGCAAAAGTTACATGTACGCGGACCAATGGGACTCAAAGACCTGACATGCTGTAAAAATATTATCTTTGGCGAAGGTCAAATCAGATGTTAATTTAATCATATACTTATGGGACTTTTTGGATTTTTAAAAGGCGATAAAAAAGAAATCTCACAAAATGACATTCTTGGGGACATTGCAAACGAATTAAGTGGTGGAGCAGAAGAAGTATCTGCAAAACCTTCAGGAAAAACTCAAGCTGCCTCTTCCGGAAAGCCCACCGGTGAATTAGCAATTATTGATGAAAACAGGAAGAGCTTTTTTACATACAACGAATTTAAGTTGGAGAGGTGCCACAAAATTCTGAGTAAAGAAGCAAGTGCTGCCTTTGACCTCCTTCCATTTCTTCTTCACACAAATATCGAAGGATTGCCGGGAACAATTCCCATTGAAAGACTTCCCATGGGAATTATCGGGTATGACCCGGACATGAAGAAAATAACAGAAGCATTAACTCTTTTATTTAGAAAAATCCCCTGCGACTTAAAAGCTTTGGAAGAAGGGCAAGACGAAAAGATCGACTTTGACTCCCTTTCTCTCATCGGGAGTATTGGTACAATTTCCCAGGGAGCAAAATCTGACCTCGACTTTTGGCTTTGTCTTGATAGAGAAAAGTTTGATGGTGACCAGTTGGAAATCCTTCAGGAAAAGTTAACGGAAATAGAAACATGGACAATGGAGAGAGCAGAGCTCGAAACCCATTTCTTTATTACTGATATAAACGGAGTTAAGGCAGGAAACTTTGGGGAAAGTGACGAAGAAAGTTCCGGTTCTGCACAGGCTAAGATTTTAAAAGAAGAGTATTTCAGAACAGTTACCATGGTTGAAGGAAAAGTTCCCTTCTGGTGTGTTGTGCCTGTTTGTGATGATGAAACATATGATGATTATATGAATAAAATGATTGCAGCCGATTGTTTTCAAGGATACATGGATTTCGGAAACACTCCGGATATTTCCTTTGATGAATTCCTCGGTGCCTCACTCTGGCAAATTAACAAAGCATTGGGTTCCCCTTTTAAGTCGGTTATAAAAATGGCTTTGCTTGACTCATATACTGAAGATTCTCATACAAAAAGTGCTCTTCTCTGTGATATTGTTAAAACCTCAATTCATGAGCAGATTTATGAGCTTAAACGTATTGATCCTTATGTTGTTTTGTTTGAAAGAACCTTGCGCTTCTATAAAAAAACAAAGAGAACGAAGGCTTTACTGCTTCTGCAAAAATGTATTTATTTAAAAAGTGGTGTCCTGCTTATGCCAGCAGATCTTGCTCCAAATGCAAAGCTCAACAAATATAAATCGGTAATTTCCGGCTATGTCGCTCAATGGAAATGGGATAAAAAGACCATCTTGAATTTTAACGACTTCAAGAACTGGAAGTTTCAGTCTATGAAGCTCATAAACGATGAAGTAAATAACTACCTTATTGAAACCTATAAAGGGTTGTCAGACAAATTAAAAGCTATGGAAGGGGTGAAACTTCGGATTGACCCTAAAGATCTTGCGGTTCTGGGAAGAAAACTCTATACCTTTTATGCAAAAAAACCGTCAAAAATTGAATGTACCTCCCAGTTTATGGATAAAAGTTTTACTCAGGATGCTCTGACCTTTTATCAGCCTGAAAATCAAAACAGTGGAGGATGGAAAGTTTTTCTTGGTAACTTCATTAAAAATGATATCATTTGTAAAAAAGCAGATTCTGAATTAATAAGGGCAGGTGATGATATTGTTAGTATCTCTGCCTGGCTTGTTTTAAATAAAGTATTTAGCGAAAAAACTCAGGTTACGGCTATTTCAAAATCTTCTCTCATAACCATTAATGAGCTGAGAGGCTTGTTGAATGAACTTAAATCGACTATCCCGCCTCTGGATGTAAATTCTCTTAAGAAAGAGCATCTTCTGACAAAAGCATTTCCACAAAACCTTTTTGTAATTATTAACTTTACTTCACCAAACTGGGTAAAGGATATTGAGGATATTGCTATTATTATGAGGAATACCTGGGGAGAAGTGTTAATCGAACACCATCAGGGAAAAGCTGGTTTAAAAACAGCAATTGATTACATTAATCAATGTAAACCAAAAGGAAGACTTGAGATGCAAAAAACCTACAAGTTTTTTGTTGCGGATAAAGCTAACCGTGAAAACCTTGAAATGCGTTTAAACTCTCTCCTGAAAACACATGTTTCTTTTCACATGGGTAAGACAATGTTTTATAAGCATTAGAAGAGTGAAGAGTGAGTAGTTGAAGGTTAAAGTGTGTCTCTCCTTTACTAAAAAAATATCTGTTAAAAAGCATCTCATCTCCCGTTACATGAAACGTTATCTTTTTCCTGAATTTCATGAGAACTTTGTTTGACGACCCACCGACTCCCAAAGCTAAAGAAAAGCCGGGAATAAATCCCAAAATCGAAAAAAGTTGGAAGAAAAAACTTGCTCCTGAGTTCGAAAATGATTATTTCAAAAACCTCAAAAAGTTCCTCGATTCTGAACGGGAAAAGAAAAAGAAAATTTATCCTCCGGGTTCCCTTATTTTTAATGCATTTGATAAAACTCCTTTTGACGAAGTAAAGGTTGTTCTTCTCGGACAAGACCCCTACCATGGAGCAAATCAGGCTCACGGACTTTGTTTTTCCGTACCAGAAGGAATTAAACAACCTCCCTCTCTTGTTAATATTTTTAAGGAAATTCATGCAGACTTGGGAATTAGCCCACCACTTCATGGCAATTTAGAAAAATGGGCAAAACAGGGAGTTCTTCTTTTAAATGCAACCTTAACGGTCTTAGCTGCTCAGGCAGGAGCACATCAGAAAAAAGGTTGGGAAGAATTCACCGATGCGGTCATTTCTGCAATAAATGATGAAAAGGAAGAGGTTGTTTTTCTTCTTTGGGGAAACTATGCCAAAAAAAAGGGGGAAATCATTGATGTTAAAAAACACTACGTCCTTACTGCAGCGCATCCTTCACCTTTTTCTGCCCACTCAGGTTTTTTTGGCTGCAAACACTTTTCTAAAACCAACAATTATTTATTAAAAGTAGGAAAAGACCCCATCGACTGGTCTTTGGATTGAGGTGTTTTACCACAAAGACTCCAAGGCACGAAGTTTTCACTTAAATATGCATTTTTACACGTAAAAAGTGCATATTTAATGGTTTTAAAATTGTAACCTAATAAAAACGAGCTAAATTAAACACTTTTTAAAACAAAATATACAAAAAACTGAAACTATTTGTTTATTTACTTACGTTGACTATGCAGATAAAGCAACTCAAAAAAATGAAAAAGTTTTTTCTTTGTTCCTGAGTGACTTGGTGGTAAATAAGTTAAAATACCAGTCCATTTTTAACAAACTTTTAACATAAAAAACGGGAGAAGGAAATTGGCTGAATTAAAAGGGTTGCGAGAAGCTTATGGTGAAACATTGGCAGAAATTGGAACAAACAATAATGATATTGTCGTTTTAGATGCCGATCTTTCCGGCTCAAC
>JADGAW010000189.1 GCA_015231815.1 Nitrospinota bacterium | reverse complement strand
TTCTGCAAGTAATTTTTCAGCAAACTCTTCCTGCTTTTCATTCTTTGCCAGAAGAGAAAAAACCGATTGGTATTTTCCCACATTACCGTTAAAACCAATTAATTTTACACGATTACTTTTCTTGATGCCATCACAAAACAGTTGTTTCAGTTTTTTCGTTGAAGAAATTTCCTTTTTTCTCACTAAAAATTCAAGTCCTGCTTTCAGCCCTGCAATTGCCGGTACATTCAACGTTCCGCTGTTTAATTTATCGGGCAGGATGCTTGGTTGTACCAGATCAGATGAAAAACTTCCGGTACCACCAAGAATAATAGGTTCAGGATTTGCCTTTTCCGAGAATGCAAGAAAACTTGCTCCTACGGGAGCCATAAGGTATTTATGTCCAGGAACTGCAAGGAGGTCAATGCCCATCTCCTTCATGTTAATTGATATTGAGCCAGCTGACTGAGAGGCATCTACTAAAAAAAGCGTTGGAAAGTTTTTGAGAAAAGCTCCTATTTCTTCAATATCCTGGATAGCTCCGTTTACATTAGAAACATGATTTACAATCACCATGGCTGTCTTATTGGTTACAAGGGAACATAATTTTTCAGGGTTTACAAAACCAAACGTATCTGCGTCAACAATATGCAGTTTAATTGTTCCTTCCTTTTCTCTTTTTTTTAAAGGGCGAAGAACTGAGTTATGCTCCATGGAGGTTGTAATAACCTCATCGCCCGACTTTAAAGTTCCATTGATTGCAAGATTTAACGCTTCCGTACAATTTTGTGTAAAGGCAATTCTTGTTGCATCTCCAACATTAAAGAAATCATTAATTAATGTACGACAATTAAAAACAATTCTATCCGCTTCATAGGCAAAAGAATGGCTTCCCCTTCCTGGACTTCCCCATAACCATCGAAGGTTTTTATTTACCTCTTGGTAAATACTTTCGGGTCGTGGACCAGCTAAGGCGGCATAATCAAAATACATCATTTCTTGTTTTTAAGGTAGTTTTCAATAAATTTGTACGAGGCGGTAACTTCAACAGAAATTTTTGTTGCCAGTTCCAGTTTTTCTGGATTATTTGAATGTTTGTCGGGGTGATATTTCTTCATCATCGTTTTCCATGCATTTCTGGTGATTTCAAGACCAGAGCCAAAAGGAATTTCAAGGGTTGCATAACAATCTGCGAGTTCCTTGTTGAAGTCGTTTTGGTGGGATTGTTGCTCTTCCTGGAATTCCTGTTGAAACTCTTCATTTTCAAAAAGAGTATCAAAGGCGTCAAAGTCAAAATCTTCTCCTGCATGGTAAAAGGAACCAATTTGAGCTCTTGCGTTATCGAAAATTCTTTCAAAAATGGACATCTTGAGAATAAATAATGAGTTAAACGTTACATAATATTTGATAATGCACAGCTTTTATATGATACTTCATTCTCCAGTAGAGAAATGAAATTTATTTGATTTGGTGTATCAAGGTTGATGTTGAAGCTGAAGAATATGATCGATTAAATTGACCTTTCAACTCTGGACTAATTCTTTGATTATGGCTCTTCAGCTTAATAAAAGTATATTCTTTCTCGGTAATCTCTTCGAAAGGTTGGATCTTATTGAATAAGTAAATCAAAAGTAGTTTCGTTGCATTAAACTTTTTTGGAGCTAAAACCTGAGACTAATTCCAAGCTTTTCTTTAAGGTTGGCAATAATGTCGTCAAATGCTTTATGAACCACTTCTGTACTGAGGGTTGTCTCATCCGACTGAAAAATCAGGTTGAAGTGAATGGACTTTAGTCCGTCTCCAATTTTATTACTTCTGAACTCTTCAATAAAAACAACATTTTTTAAGAATTCTCCCCCTACCTCGTAGGATGCTTTTTCGATATCCAGCCACAGGACATTCTCCTTGGCAATAACTGAGAGTTCCTTTTGTGAAGCAGGAAAACGGGAAAAAGGTTTGTAGAAGAGGTCTTCGTGAAGTGCTTCAATGAAAGGGGTAATATCAATTTCACATGCATACAGCTTTTGTTTTATACCAAGATCTTTTAAAACCTTCGGGCACAACATACCATACATAATAACGGGCTTATCATTTATAACGTAGGAGGCACTTCCACCTTCGGCAAAAAGGGTGTGACGGAACTGTTGTAATTCGATATTTTTTTGTTTTGAAACACTGATTATGTTGTCAATACAACCTTTAAAGTTTTCATAGTCGTGGTCTATAAAGCTGATGGTGATTTTTTCATCTGGTTGTCCCTCTTTATCCTTCAGGTAAATCTTAGCCAGTTCATAAAATCTTCCGTTTATTCCAGAATTATTGAGGTTGTTTTGAAAGGTTTTTGCAAGAGATAATATAAGAGTAGTTCTTAACTGTGCCTCTCCTTTTCGTACAGGGTGACCAGCGACAAAAACTCCATTGGATTCCCATAAGGAAGCACTCCATAGTTTATCTTCTTTAACAAAGGAGTCTGTTATAACTTCAAAGTAACCATAGGAAAGTAATGCCTGAATTATCTTTTCTCGTTCGGTATATTCCTTTGTTTTATTGACTGGAATAATTGGGAGATTGCAATGCTCTGGAATATTGTTAAAGCCATAAATTCTACCAATTTCTTCAATAAGATCTATCTCCCGATAGCAGTCAGGGCGAAAGGAGGGAATAGTATAAAGTTGTTTTCCATTGGCAGAATCCTTTAAAGGAAAACCAAGATATTTCATGATATTTATGATTTTTTCTTCATCAATAGCCACACCAAGAATTCTCTCAACATTTTTTAAGGTAAGGCAAACTTCAGCCTTAAATCCTTCTTTTTCTCCAGCTACTTCAACTGTTGATGCAAGTTCTCCTCCACAAATTTCAATAATTAAATCAGCACACCTTTTGGCAGCGTTCAGTATATTTTCTGGGTTAACATCTCGTTCGAAACGAAAAGAGGAATCAGATGATAAAAGGTGGTACTGTGATGTATCCTTTACGCTCATAGGATCGAACCAAGCAGATTCAAGAAGAATGTTTTTGGTCTCTAGAGAAACTTCTGTTGCCTCTCCTCCCATAACTCCAGCGAGTGCTATTGGTGTTTCTTTGTCTGCAATAACAAGGTCGATTTCCCGTAATTCCCTTTCCCTGCCATCAATTGTTGTGATTTTTTCTCCTTTTTGGGCATTGCGGACAATAATTTTTCTTCCTTTGAGTTTGTCTTGATCAAAGGTATGCATTGGTTGACCATATTCATAAAGAACATAGTTGGAAATATCCACTACAGCATTGATGGAACGAAGACCAAGGGCTTCAAGTCTTTTTTTTATCCAATCAGGTGTTGCGCAGTTTTTAACCCCCTGTATGTAATGAGCCGTGTAATAGGGGCAAAGCTCCTTGTTCTCGAGGTTAATCTCAAATCTGTCTTTAATAACGAAAGTTTGAATTTTTTGTTTTGGTGGGAGTTTAAGCTTCTTTTCCAGTAGTGCTGAAAGTTCACGGGCTATTCCTGTTACTGAAAGACAATCTGTACGGTTTGAGGTTACTTCAAGGGTCAGGACAGTTTCCCCATGAACCTTTTCAACTGCTTCAACTTCAGTACCCGACATGGTAAGAAGTTCGCAGACTTCTTCATCGGAAACATCAATATCAACGTAATCTTTTAGCCAGTTAACCGTTACTTTCATAATTTAGAATTGTTGTAGAAATCGAGCATCATTTTCGAAGAAAAGTCTGATGTCACTAATACCGTGTTTGAGCATGGCAATTCTTTCAACACCCAGTCCAAAGGCAAAACCGCTATACTTCTCTGTATTTACCTGTACTTTGGAGAAAACATTTGGGTCTATCATGCCGCACCCCAGAACTTCCAACCAACCGTTATGTTTGCATAACGGACAGCCTTTTCCGTTACAGATAATGCAGGAAATATCTATTTCAGCACTAGGTTCAGTGAAGGGGAAAAAGTGGGGACGCATTCTGGTCTTTACATCTTTCCCAAAAAAACCTTCGCTAAACTGCCTTAAAACATATTTCATGTCTCCAAAGGTTACGTCCTTATCAACAGCAACTCCCTCAATTTGGTGGAACATAAAATAGTGGCTTGCATCAACAGCATCTGGACGGTAAACCCGACCAGGGGAAACAAACCTATAGGGAGGTTCCGACTGTTCCATAACTCTAAGCTGTACAGTGGAAGTTTGGCTTCTCAAAAGCAGCTTGTCATCAAGATAAAAGTTGTCCTTAAAGTCTCGTGCTGCATGGGTTTCAGGAATATTGAGCCCGTCAAAGTTGTAATAGGTTGTTTCAATTTCCGGTCCTTCACAGATGTTAAAGCCAAGAGTTTCAAAAATTCGTGAAATTTCAGCTATTGTTTTGCTTAAAAGGTGTCGACTCCCGGGGGTGTTAATAAGGGATGGTCGAGAAAAATCAAAGAGAATTGGAGCTTCGGAGGTTTTTAATGTTTTTACCTTATTCTCCAATTCGGTGTTCAAACTGTTTTTTAACGTATTGAGTTCCTGTCCAAAGGTTTTTTTCTCATTAGGGGGGATTTTTGCCATCTCAGAAAAGAGGTTGTTGAGGGAGCCTTTTCTTCCAAGATATTTTGATTTAATGTAGTCAACGTCGTTGCTGTGACTAATAGCTTCTATCTCTTTACTGATCGTATTGTAGAGTTCTTGAAATTTACCGATTGTGAATTGTAATGCCATGAAATTGTTTGCTCAATCTTAAAAGAGTTTGCCTTCCTTTTTGTCAGTTTCATAAAAAACTGTAGCTTGCGCTGGTAAATCTATAACGAAGCCTATATACATAAAAGGCAGCTATTTTATCATCTATCCTGACTTTTCCAGAACAACTTTTCCTCTCTACAGAAATAGCAGGTTCTTATGTTTTTTTGATGCAACCCTTACAA
>JADGAW010000188.1 GCA_015231815.1 Nitrospinota bacterium | reverse complement strand
ACTTTATTACTAAAAACTAATATAGCGATATGAATAGTTTATTTAAACTTTTTCTCTCCCTTTGTCTTTGCATGTCATTAAATGTGTCAAGTGCATTTGCCTATCAGGTTGGAGATACTGTACCTGATGAGGTGCTAAAAAAAATTTCAAAAGAAAATAAAGTCATTATTGTTGACTTTTTTGCCTCATGGTGTCATTCGTGTAAAATTGAACTCCCTTTATTAGTAGAGCTTTACAATACGATTAATAAGAAGGATGTTACAATTGTTGGAATTGATACTGATATGGTCTTAAAGCAAGGGGTAACTTTTCAGAAATCGTTGGGAATTAACTTTGATGTTATTAACGACACCAGCAATGAAATTGTGTCACAATTTCAACCATCAGGTATGCCTGCACTTTATATAATTAAAGATGGTAAAGTTGAGAAAATTAGAGAAGGCGCATTAAATCATATCGATAAAGTTCTTATGGATGATCTCAAAGAATTAGGAATTTATGAAACAAATAATTAACTTCTTCCTTTCCCTTTTACTTGTTCTTTCTTTACATTCATGTAGTTTTACGAATGTTAAACCATGGGAAAGAGGACTCTTTGCTAAACCAACGATGTCTTTAGGCGGTCATTCCAAGGCAATAAAGCGATATAACGAGCATATATATTTCTCTAAAGAAGGAAGTAAGGGGGGTAGTGGAGTTTCTGGCGGAGGTTGTGGATGCAATTAAAGAAAGTAAAAACCTATAATAAGGCTTTTTTTAACCTCAAAAAGCCATTTCTTTTACAGTCCAGGAAAAAGTTAAAACTGGCACTCGCAGCTTCTGCATTTCTTTTCCTTTCAAAACCTGCTCCAACGGTACATGCTGATGAAGTAGCTATGCAATATTTAAGCTATGACGAGAGCAACAATCGAGTATATGTTGATGCGTACTCTTTTGACTTAAAACATGAGATTGGTACGGATGACGTTCTCGACTTTAATTACACCCATGATGCAGTTAGTGGAGCAACTCCTACCTGGTCAGATACAAGCAGTGGTGGTTCTCAAAAATCTGTTGGTGTCGTAAAAGAGACGGGGAATGCTACTCCTATTGTTGCAACGTATGATATTACCCCATTTGGTGATACGAGGGATTCAGCAGATGTTCTTTGGACTCACAGATTTGCCAATAGGGATGAACTTGCTTTAGGAGTAAACCTTTCAAGTGAAACGGACTTTCTCAGTTATGGAGGTTCTGCAAATTATTTAAAAAACTTTAATCAGGCAAACACGAATGTAAGTATTGGAGCTTCTTATATAAAAAATGAAGTTACTCCGAACTTTCTTGCAAATACGGTTGATACAGCTCCTATTGTTCCAAACCTGTTTATGGATACTCCTACAAAAAGCTTTGAGACATTTAATGTATTTAATGTGCAAGGGGGAGTTACTCAACTCCTAACCAAAAACTCTTTTGTGAATGTATCCGTTTTTTATTCAAGAGAATCGGGTTATTTACAGAACCCATACCTTCGGGTAGTACGGGAATATAATGTTGCAGGAAATCGAACAGATAAATATATCTTTGAAGAAAACAGACCAAGGGAGCGAAACGCTTATGGGTTTACGGCAAATTATGTTCAGGAACTCATTTCTCAATATGATGCTCATTTAGGATATCGTTTTTATCGGGATAACTGGAAGATACAATCTCACACAATTGACGTTAAACTCTACGCTGAAGTTATTGATAATTTTACCCTTATTCCATCTTTCCGTTACTACTCACAAACCAAGGCATACTTTTATGGTAATCTTTTTCATGAAAAGTTTGCAACAAGGTATAGCACCGGTCAGGAGCAAGAGTTTGCTTCTTCAGACTTTAGAGTTGGTGCTTATGATGCACGAGAGTATGGTCTAGGATTAGAGTATAAATTTAATAATTCCTTGAAAGTTAATGTAAACAGCAGCATATACCAACAAACAACTGGGTTACGAGCTTTTGTGTTGACCACTGGCTTTAACTATATTTTCTAACCCTCCCCCTTTCTTTCTCTCGTTAAGTTTCTTGAGAGAGAGTACATTTGTGTCGTGTATAAAAAATATACTCTTTATGAACATAAATGCTTTTTAAATACCTTTTTCAGGCAATGACGACTAACTGTGAATTACAGGTTATTCATGGGAATAAAAAAACTGCCGACTTCGCTGCCTCAACAGTCCTTAGAGAAGTTAAACGGCTAGAGAAAAAATATAATTTTCATTCCCCGACATCATATCTGAGTCAAAAAATAAATAATAGAGAAAATGATACTCTCGTCTTAGATGAAGAAACTGCCACACTTCTTAATCGAGTCTTTAACCTTTCGAAAGAATGTAATGATATTTTTGATATTACTGTAGGTACTTTTTCTGATTGTTATAAAAAAAAAACAATTCAGGAGTACAACAAATGTATTGAAGCACTTAAACACTATACTGGGAGAACAACATTTATATTGGAGGGAAACACTTTAACATTTACCAATAGTTTTACAAAGTTTGATCTCGGTGGTGTTGTTAAGGAGTATAGCATTGATGTATCAAAAGAAATTTTACAGAAAAGTTCCATTTTTTCGGCTCTAATAAACTATGGAGGGGATATTTATGCATTAGGGGTAAAAGAAGATGGAACAAAGTGGAAAGTTGGTATTAAGAACCCGAGTAATCCGAAGTTGAATATAAAAAGTATAGAGCTTTCAAATAAAGCACTAACAACTTCAGCCCACTATGAGAGAAAAAGAAAAATTGGGAAAAAGGAAGTCTCTCATATCATTCCATCAAAAAATGCTGCTTCAAGTAGCTTGATTCAGTCAACTGTTATATCTGATTCTGTTTTAGAAAGTGGAATTTACTCAACGTCATTTCTTATTGACGAAAGGATTAATGTCAGGAAAGGCATTGAGGTATTTAATATTCAAAAAGGGTTGAAAATTATTACTTGATTGCCCAATTGAGGCTTTCGCTTATTTTGGGTTATAAAATAAATCCCTCCTTATCAATACGATAAGGAGGGATTCTTAAGGTTACTTAAGGTGAGTTATTGCTACTGTACCAAAAGGGTTTGAACACTTGACTTAGCTGTCGTTCCATCACTATTGTAAGCTGAAATAGCAAGGTAATAGGTTCCTCTTGGAATATTACTGGTGTTAATAGTGAAGGATGTTGCTGTTCCGGCATTGACTGTCCCTAGCCAAAACCCAGAAGAAAGTCCATAATTTAACAAATATCCCGAAGCACCTGACACTCCAGTCCAGCTAAAAGTAGCCGTTGTGCCATTTAATGATGCCGTAAAACCTGTTGGGACTCCTGTTCTTGTAATCGTTTTTTCAGCAAAACCGGCAGTTTCTACTCCTCCTGAAGAAATAGAAACAAGCTTCAAATAATAGGTTCCTGCTGGTACATTACTTAAGTCAATTGCTTTTGATGTGCCAGAACCTAAAGAAATTCTTGTCGCTCCATAGGAGCCAGAGGTTAAACCGGCATACATCCCATAACTGGCAGCACCTGCTACAGCATCCCATGACAAGGTTAAGATATCTGTGTCAATGGTGCCATTAACTCTACCGGTTCCTGAAGACACTGTTGTTGATGTTGTCGTGTTCTGAGCTACATTATTATCAACAATCCAGCTTCTGATACTTGCAGCTTCAGCAGTTGTCAAATAGGCAGACATGAGTCCTCCACTTTGTGTTCTCGTAACCAACAGACTGTTAGCACCTCCGGTTGCATATTGTGCAGCTTCAGCGTAGGTTGTTAATGGAGATTGGGATCGAGCTCCTCCAGCAGTGTGGCAAAGAATACATTTAGCGTCTAAAATTGCCTTAATATCCGGGTTATAGCCGAGAGAGGTTGTACCTGTAGAGGTAACGTTCGTTGTCGTTGTTGTGGTATTGGTAACCGTTGTGGTATTTGTTCCCGATGATAAGAAAACCCGACCAATACTACTGCCACTGGCATGACAACTTGATGTATTACAGTTACCATTGCTTTGTTGTGTAACCATCGATGCAGAAGCAGTTCCTTTAGCAATACTAATCGTGAGAGTTCCTGATGGAATGGTTTTAGAGTAAAAGTTACCTTTGGAATCAGTGGTCATCGAATAAGTTTGACCCGCTGAAGATCTTACCGTAACAGTAGCTCCTTGGACAGGAGTTACACCATTGGATGCAGTATAGACCGTTCCCCCAATACCAAAACGTTCTTCTGAAGCAGCGGTTCCATTTTTATGACAGTCTAAACATGCCCACCCTGGGTAATGAGTTCCTTCATTTTCATTCTCGGTAATACTGTTACTGTCATTTCCGTCATTTCCATTGTTGTTGTCATTCCCATCATCATCATTTTCATTATCATTGTCAGCATAAGCATTTTCAACAAATATATCGCAGGGTGTAACCGATATAATTGAAAAGGATACGATAAAGAATAAAGATAGAAGGCTTAATATCTTAATCTTTTCTTCCATTGTTTTTGTGTAATAGTTTTTCAAAATAGCACTCCTTTCTAAAAATAAATATAATTAGTAACGATTAAAATCGTTTAGAAGATTAAATTTTTTCCTCATACCTCCTATTGTATATCGTTCCAACGAGAGAATTACTTTAAAAGAAATTACGTAAACTTGCTTACAATTTTACGACACATTTTTACCTTCATTCAGGATATAGTGGTTATTAAATTTGCCAGCAAAAAAACAAAAAATGAGAAATACCTGACAAAACATAATAGTAAAAAAGTGAGATTACCCATGAACTTTTTTATTCCTTTTTTAATTTTACCGTCTGACCAACTCGGAGCAATACATTAATCTATCTCTTAACGCTTACGAAAAAGCATAATTGATGTAAGGTTTTTTTTAATTTTA
>JADGAW010000187.1 GCA_015231815.1 Nitrospinota bacterium | reverse complement strand
GATTTTATAGAGAAATAGCTCCATGTTACGCAGTTTGTTGATAAAAGTACGCCAGATTTTATCATTTTAGAAAGAATGCTGATGTTATAAGGTTAGAGATGCTCCCAAATGCTTTATAATGATGCGCTTTTATTATTTAATAATTCAAAATAATACTTATATGCTCAGAATTTTATTAATATTTGCTGCTGTTATACTTCCTATGTCGGTTTTTATTTTTATGGGGAAAAATCAAGAGGCAAGGGAACTTGTTATTCCGCCTGGAATAGAACTTACCGATGCTGAAAAAGAAGGAAAAATATTATTTAAACAAAAAGGTTGTCAGACCTGCCATTCAATTTTTGGAACTCGGGGGGGCTATGGTCCAATACTCGACAGGGTTGCAAAGGTGCGGGATGAAAAGTATTTACACAAGTGGTTATTCGATCCTAAATCTGTCAGAAAAACTGCCAAGATGCCGAGAATAAAACTGGAACATGCCGAAATTGATAAACTTATTGCTTTTCTCCAATGGGTAAATATGGTTAATGAAGAAGTCGATAAAATTGAAAAGAAAGAGCAAGAGCAAAAGAAGGGATGATCTCCTTAAAATATCATTTACAGTATAAATAGATACTATTAATTGAAAAAACCTTTTATTTAAATAGGTGTAGTGGTTGGCAATAAAGAAACCAAAAGCTAAACAAATAAAAAGATATGGGGAGTATTTGAAAACTAAGAGGCACAGTTCTGTACCTCTTGAGGGGTTATCTTTTCTTTTTGCGCTTTTGGGCGATTTTGAGACGAATGCTGGATTTTCTTATTGAAGCTTCTGCTGTTGAGAGGTCAACTTTTTCAGTTGGGGCTTTCATCAGCTCTTCAGCTCTGTGAGCTGCTGCCTGTGCTCTTTCCTCATCAATTTCATCGGCTCTTTCTGCAACATCACCAAGAACGGTTATCTGGTCAGGAAGTATTTCGCAAAATCCACCAGACACAAAGATTGATTCTTCTTTGCCTTCAGGAAGTTTCATCCTGAGTTCTCCTGTTTGCAAGGTTGTGAGCAATGGAGCATGTTTGGGATAAACACCCAGTTCTCCCATTGTTCCAGGAATTACGACAAACTCAACTTCTCCTGAATAAATTCCTCTTTCAGGAGTAACTACATCAATTTTTACTGTAGAAGCCATTTTATTTCCTTAATTTATTCTTTTTCAGCCATTTTCTTGGCTTTTTCTTTTGCTTCTTCTATTGTTCCAAGCATGTAGAAAGCCTGCTCTGGAAGGTCATCGTGCATTCCATCACAAATTTCTCTAAAACCTCTGATTGTATCTTTAAGGTTAACATATCTACCTGTTGCACCAGTAAATACTTCAGCTACAAAGAAAGGTTGTGAAAGAAACCTTTGGAGTTTTCTTGCTCGAGAAACAACAAGTTTATCGTCCTCAGAAAGTTCGTCCATACCAAGAATTGCAATAATATCCTGTAAATCTTTATATTTTTGAAGAATTTCCTGAACATCTCTTGCTGTTTGGTAATGTTCAACACCAATAACTGCTGGATCAAGAATTCTTGAAGTTGAATCAAGTGGATCAACCGCAGGGTAGATACCAAGTTCTGCAATTTGTCTTGAAAGTACGACTGTAGAGTCAAGGTGACTAAATGTCGTTGCAGGAGCAGGGTCAGTTAAATCATCAGCAGGTACGTAAACCGCTTGAACGGATGTAATAGAACCTTTTTTGGTTGATGTAATTCTTTCCTGCATCTGACCCATTTCAACAGCAAGGGTAGGTTGGTAACCAACCGCAGAAGGCATACGACCAAGAAGGGCGGATACTTCAGCACCAGACATAGTAAATCGGAAAACGTTATCTACGAAGAGAAGAACATCTCTGTTTTCTTCATCTCTGAAATATTCAGCCATGGTAAGAGCACTTAAACCAACTCTCATTCTCATTCCTGGAGGTTCGTTCATTTGACCATATACAAGACATGTTTTGTCAAGAACGTTTGATTCTTTCATTTCATTCCAGAGATCGTTACCTTCTCTGGTTCTTTCTCCAACACCGGCAAATACGGAAAAACCACCGTGCTCTGCAGCAATGTTACGAATAAGTTCCATAATAAGAACTGTTTTACCAACACCGGCACCACCGAAAAGTCCGGTTTTACCACCTTTGGTAAAAGGAGCAATAAGGTCGATAACCTTAATACCTGTTTCAAAAATTTCCTGTTGCGTACTCAGTTCCTCGAATTTTGGAGGTAAACGGTGAATAGGCAACGTTTTCTTTGCACCAACTTCCCCTTCATTATCAACGGGTCTTCCAAGAACGTCCATAATTCTACCGAGGGTTTTTTCTCCAACCGGAACAGAAATAGGAGCACCTGTATCAACAACCTCAATATTTCTTCTTAACCCGTCAGTAGTTCCCATGGCAACAGCTCTTACAGCATTGTTACCAAGATGAGAATGTACTTCAACAATAAGCTTATCTTCGTTCTGCACTTCAAGTGCATTGTAGATATCCGGAAGGTCGCCTGCTGGGAAAACAACATCGACAATTGGTCCGATTACCTGTAGGACTTTACCTTTACTCATTTTTTCTCCTTGCTTTTACATTAAAACAAAAATATTAATCTGATGTCTTTATCAAATTTATTAACCTATAGCGTTTGCTCCTGCAACAATTTCAGAAAGTTCCTGTGTAATGGAAGCCTGACGTGATTTATTGTAGGTTACATTAAGTATTTCAATAATATCTCCTGCATTTTCCGTTGCTGCTTTCATCGCAACCATTCTGGCACTTTGTTCAGAAGCTGAATTTTCTAAAGCAAGTTCGTAGAGAACCGCTTCTATATATCGTTTAAGCAATGTTTCCATTACGTCTTTTGCTTCAGGCTCATACAAATAATCCCAGTTACTTTTATCGAGCTTTTGTTTTTCAGGAATAGGAACAGGAATTAAAGTGCTTTGCGTTGGATTTTGGCTCATTGTATTAACGAAAGTATTGTAGAAACAAACTACCTCGTCAACATTGCCATCCAAATATTCCTTAGATGCAAGGGTAATTGCAGGAACAAGGTCAAGTAACTTCGGGTGTTCTGAAATTCCTGTAATTTCACCAATGATATTAATATCAAGACGTTTGAGAAAAGCACCACCTTTTCTTCCGATACAGATGAATTTAAGCGTTTTTTCCTTATTGGCTCTGATGAACTTTAAAACGTTACGAAGAAGGTTACCGTTTAATCCGCCACTCAGTCCTTTGTCCGTTGTAATAACAATAGCGCAAATTGATTTAACTTCTTCCCGATGTTGAATATAAGGGTGTTTATATTCAGGATGAATTTGTGCCAAATGAGATAATACAGCTCTAATCTTATTGCTATACGGTCTTGCAGAGGCAACAACATCCTGTGCCTTTTTCATTTTGGAAGCAGCCACCATTTGCATAGCTTTGGTGATTTTTTTCGTGTTGCTTACCGTCTTAATTTTATTTTTTATCTCTTTGCCGGAGGCCATAAGTTTATTCTCTAAAAGTCGTAATTATGTTTTGTTTTATTAGAATTCGTTATTTTTAACAAATTCATCAACTGCGGCTCTGAGTGCAGCTTCTGTTTCATCGGAAAGTTTCATCTCTTCAGCAACTGTTGAAAGAATATCTGCCTTAGATGTTCTGATGAAGTTTAAAAATGCTTCTTCAAAGGCACCTACTTTTTCAGGATCTAATTTATCAACATATCCGTTAATAACGGTAAAGAGAGAAACGATTTGTTCTTCAACAGGGAAGGGAGAATATTGTCTTTGCTTTAATATTTCCGTAAGTCTTCGTCCACGAATTAACTGATCCTGAGTTGCTTTGTCGAGGTCAGATGCAAATTGGGCAAATGCTGCAAGCTCTCGGTACTGTGCAAGTTCAAGTCTCATTTTTCCTGCAACCTGTTTCATTCCTTTAATTTGTGCTGCCCCACCAACCCTTGATACAGAAAGTCCGGCGTTAATCGCTGGTCTGATACCAGAATAGAAGAGGTCGGTTTCAAGGAAAATCTGTCCATCAGTAATTGAAATAACGTTGGTAGGAACGTAAGCAGAAACGTCACCTGCTTGAGTTTCAATAATTGGAAGAGCCGTTAATGAACCTCCACCATAGTTTTTGTTTAATCGGGCAGCTCTTTCCAGCAACCTTGAATGAAGATAAAATACATCACCAGGATATGCTTCACGACCTGGAGGTCTTCTGAGAAGAAGAGACATTTGACGATACGCCCATGCGTGTTTTGTTAAATCATCATAGACTATCAGAGCATCTTTATCGTTATCTCTAAAAAACTCACCCATAGAGCAACCAGCGTATGGAGCTACATATTGCATTGCTGCAGGATCTGAAGCTGTTGCCACAACAACAGTTGTATATTCCATTGCTCCGGCATCTTTAAGGGTTTGAACAACTTGTGCAGTTGTTGATGCTTTTTGTCCAATTGCTACATAAATACAGTTACAGTTTTTACCTTTTTGGTTAATGATAGTGTCAAGAGCAATTGTTGTTTTACCTGTTTGTCTGTCACCAATAATAAGTTCCCTTTGACCCCGACCAATAGGAATAAGAGCATCAATTGCCTTAATACCTGTCTGGAGGGGAACAGAAACCGACTCCCTTGTTACAACACCGGGAGCTACTTTTTCTATGGGTTCTCTTTTTTTAGCGTTGATAGGACCTTTACCATCAATTGGCTCACCAATTGCGTTAACAACTCGACCGACAAGTTCATCTCCAACGGGAACCGACATAATTTCGCCGGAAGTTTTTACTTCATCGCCTTCATTAATGTGTTGATACTCTCCAAGAATAACAGCTCCAACGCTGTCTTCTTCAAGGTTAAGAGCAATACCTACTGTATCTCCCGGGAACTTTAAAAGTTCTCCAGACATAA
>JADGAW010000186.1 GCA_015231815.1 Nitrospinota bacterium | reverse complement strand
GATACTTTCAACAACCAACATTCAGTCAGACTGAAACAAGTAAAGTGGATACAGCAGCAAAAGAAATTAAAGAGAATAAGGTTCAACCTGTACACATAACTTCCCCAATACCGAAAAAAGAAAAGACTATTCAAGAAGACCCTAAGAAATCTGCATTGCATGAAACACTTAACAAGGAAAAAATATTGGATGTAAGAAGACTTCCTGCAAAAGCACAAATATCAGGTGAGCGATATATTCTTCTGGTAGATAAAAAAAAAAAAGCTCTTAAGCTTGCGGAAAACCTTGGGGATACTTTTTATGTTATTGAAACCTTTCCTGTTTCCATAGGAAAAGTTATGGGAAACAAAGGAGTTGAAGGAGATTTAAAAACGCCTGAAGGTGAATATAAAATCCTTGAAATTAAGAGGGACGAAGAACTGCACGAGCAATATGGTCCATACGCCTTTGTGCTCAATTATCCCAATAAAAAGGACAAAGCAAAAGGCAGAACTGGCTCAGGAATTTGGATTCATGGTTCAGGTTCCAACACTCTTTCACCTGAGACAAAGGGTTGCATTGAATTAAGTAACAATGATTTGGTGCAGTTAAGAAATTACATTGAGACGAACACCCCGGTTTATATCTATCCAAACGATATTGTGGGTATCAGCACCAGTCTTATTGATAAAGAAAAAATCAAAAAGCTCAGCCATTATCTTGAAAATCTGTAGGGTATCCTTGAGTTTCTCCTTGCACTTTCCAAATTGAGGAAAGTTAAAAAATGCCCCAGTAATAAATCAACTCCCCGTCATCCTATTACCTCTTCAACCAATCACCCCTTCTACTCTTCTCCCCATCAACACATCTACCCAACACCTAAAAAGGCCAAAAAGACCACCCTTTATTTTCAAATTCTTTTTTACATTCTCGGAATTGACGTTTGTAGAGGTTTGCCCTGTTTTGAACCTTCTGGGCGACTTGTCGAAGCCATTTTTTCTTTCTGTATGTTCCTCTGTTATAGCCTCCCTGTCCTTCATGGTAGGCAAGATATTGATTATAGGCATCATGTTTTGAAATTCCGGAAATTCTCCTACTTTGATCACAATACCAGCCAATAAAATCAATTGCGTCCTCAAAGTCGTCACGATCTGCCCAACTATTTCCTGTTGATGTTTTGTACTTTTCCCATGTTCCGTCAAGAGCCTGAGCATACCCAAAGGCTGACGAAGGACGTGCACCGGGGAAAATCCAGAGAAATTTCTTACGAGGAGGTCTTGCTGCAGCTTCAAACCGTGATTCCTGATGCATAATTGCCAAACTTACATAAGGAGGAACTCCCCATTTCTTGTATGAATCATTTGCCGCATCGTACCAATCATCCATTTCTCTGAATATCCCACAGATATTGTTGGCATTTTTTGGCGGCGTATGCCCCCCACATCCTGAAAGAAAAAGAAGGAGAATAATAACAAAGAAGAGTGATACAAATTTCTTCATATCTTTACCCCCATTACGTTAAATGTAATCAGTGAAATATTGTATAAAGAAGTGATCAGGTAACTACTATTTTCAGGAAACGTCGTTTTCCAAATTTTGCGATGAACTCGCCGGAGGTTGTCATTTCAAGGTTTTCGTCGCTGACCTTGTTACCGTCAATGGAAACTGCCTGCTGTTTTATTAACCTTCTGATATTTGATGTGGTGTCGTTAAAAGACTGAGCGGCAATATTTACCAACCTTTCAGAGTTTGCGGCAGATACTATTGCCTCTGGCATATCGTCAGGCAAACCTTTATCCTTAAAAACTGCGTTAAATTCTTCGGCACTTTTTATCGCCTCCTCCTCCGAATGGTAGCGAGCGACAATTTCCTTGCCTAATATTGTTTTAGCCTCTTTGGGGTGTAACTCACCTTTTTTAACTTTTTTCTTTATGGCATCAACCTCGTCCTGCCCCCTATCGGTCAGAAGAAGGTAATATTTGTACATTAGATCATCGGGAATAGACATTATCTTTCCGAAAATTTCTCGTGGATCTTCATCAATGCCAATGTAGTTACCCAAACTTTTACTCATTTTTTTCTCGCCATCAAGTCCTTCAAGAATTGGCATGGTAATTATTACCTGAAGCTCCTTTCCAAACAATTTTTGAGCCTCACGGGCAAGCAGGAGGTTGAATTTTTGGTCGGTTCCCCCAAGTTCAATATCAGCATTCAGTGCCACAGAGTCATATCCCTGAACCAGCGGGTACATGAACTCATGCAGATGAATGGGAAGGTTTTCCTTAAAACGTTTGGTGAAATCGTCTCGTTGCAACAATTGAGAAAACGTGAACTTTGAAGCGAGAGAGATTAAATCTGCCGCAGTAAATTTTGAAAAGCACTCACGGTTAAACACAACCTTTGTTTTTTCTTCATCAAGGATTTTAAAAACCTGCCTTTGATAGGTTTTGAGATTTTCCTGAATTTCTTCATCAGTGGGAACTTTTCGTGCTTCATTTCTTCCGGTTGGGTCGCCTATTTTTGCGGTGTAATCTCCAATAAGAAAGACCACCTGATGCCCCAAGTTTTGAAAATCCCTCATCTTTTGTATTAAAACGGTATGCCCTAGGTGCAGGTCTGGAGCCGTAGGGTCGAACCCAGCTTTTACCACAAGAGGTTTATTCTTTTCAATGGATTTCAGGAGCTTTTTTCTGAGGGAATTTTCCGGCAGGATTTCTTCTGTCCCTTTTGCAATAAGG
Source organism: Nitrospinota bacterium (assembly GCA_015231815.1). Classification (GTDB taxonomy): domain Bacteria; phylum Nitrospinota_A; class JADGAW01; order JADGAW01; family JADGAW01; genus JADGAW01. The sequence goes on along the minus strand of JADGAW010000186.1, from coordinate 2,205 downwards.
GCTAGCTGTTTATCTATATCTTTTTCCACACTGCTCATTATGATTTTGCTCGTTCGACAAACTCTCCGGTTCGTGTATCGATCTTAACTCTTTCCCCTTCGGTTAAATAGAGAGGAACCTTTATCACTGCACCAGTTTCCAGAGTTGCAGGCTTGTTTCCTCCAGAAGCAGTATCACCTTTAAAACCTGGGTCGGTCTGGGTAATTTCCAACTCTACAAACATCGGCAGTTCAATATTTATTGCTTCATCGTTATGTAGGAGAACTTCACATTCCATTCCATCCTTAAGAAAAAGCTTACTGTCTCCAAGGGCTTTTTCCGGTATTTCGGTTTGTTCGTAGCTGCTTGTATTCATGAAAACGTAGTTATCGCCGGATTTATACAGAAACTGCATTGCCGTTGACATTAGATCTGGCTTCTTTACCTTCTCACCAGATTTGAAGGTTTTTTCCAAAACCTGCCCGGTTCTCATATTTTTGAGCTTTGTTCTCACAAACCCAGTACCTTTTCCCGGAGTAATGTGTTGAAATTCAACAATCAACCAGGGATGCCCATCAATTTCAATTTTAAGACCATTTCTAAATTGTGACGTTTGAAACATATTTTCTCCAGTAATTAATTATTTTATAACGATGAGCAATGTTTAATGATCCTGCACTCCATACCAACGAGAATTCGTGTTGGTTGTTGTAGCTGAGCTTCGCAACATTTTACTAATAAGAGGTTCTTCCTCAATTTTGATATCTTCCGCTACCGCAGCATAAACCTCCATGTCAGCAGCTCGAATAATCCTAACATTCATATAAAGAGCTTTCTTTTTTATAAGAGAATAGGTTGCAACAACAAAAGAATTTGCATTATATTTTTTGGTGAGCTCCTTAACCTTTCTTGTGAGAAGAAACTCTCCTTTTTTATCTACAATAACAAGGTCTCTTCCAATTCTAACCTCCAAGGGATTAAATCCTTCATTACTCAGGGCAGTCATAAGTTCTTCTGTAGCTGTCCTTCCAAACTGAGATGTTTCCTGTAAGTCGTTTAAATCAACAAAGGTGGTTACTATACAGCGAATCTGGTCAGGTGTTGTATTTCTTTTTCTTAAACTTAAGCTCAGGCTTGTTGCAGCATGCTTCATTTTCTTTCTGATTGTTTTTACCACGGTTGAGCCATCATCTTCTCCTTCAGAGAAGAGAGAATCACCTCCATTTGATTCGTTGTTAATAACAGAAGGTGTTTTTCCTGTTTTCGAAACACCACAAGAAGAGACGATAAACAATCCTACAATCACAAAAATCAATAGTTTTATTCTTTTCATTCATTTACTCCCGTTATTGTTTACCAGTAAATAGTAAATCATGAAGGTTTACCCTTCAACAATAAAAAAATCCTTAACCTTCACTATTCACACTTCACTTTTCACTATTCACTGCTCTCATGACTTTCCAGTAGCAAGTTTTTTTGCCAATGGTTTTGTAAAGTAAGAAATAATAATATCAGCCCCTGCCCGTTTAATGGAAAGAAGCATTTCTTCCATGGTTCTATCAAAGTCCAGCCACCCTTTTTCTGCAGCTGCTGCAACCATAGAAAATTCACCGCTCACGTTATAGGCTGCGATAGGAACATCAAAGTTATCTCTTAACATTCTGATTATATCGAGGTAGGGAAGTGCTGGTTTGACCATAATAATATCGGCGTTTTCCTCAATATCAAGATATGCTTCTCTTATTGCCTCACGGGAATTTGCCGGATCCATTTGGTAGCCGTTTCTATCACCAAAAGAGGGAGTTGACTGAGCCGCATCTCTAAATGGACCATAAAACGCAGAGGAATATTTAACAGAATACGCCATTATAGGAATATCCTGATAACCACTTTCATCCAAGGACTCACGTATTTCAGCTATTCGACCATCCATCATATCCGAAGGAGCTACCATATCAGCTCCAGCCTTCACATGGCTTAACGCCTCTTCTGCCAACATCTCCAAAGTTTTATCATTATCAATTTCACCCTCTTTTGTTAGAAAGCCACAATGTCCGTGGTCAGTATATTCACAATAACAAACATCGGTTATAACGTTCATCTTTGGTGTATGTTTTTTTATTTCCCGAATTGCCTTTTGAATAATTCCATTATCATTTACAGCATCAGTTCCCATATGGTCTTTATGCTCTGGAATTCCAAAGAGAAGAACATTATTTACCCCCA
>JADGAW010000185.1 GCA_015231815.1 Nitrospinota bacterium | reverse complement strand
AATTTCTTTGAAAACCTTAAAGATGATTACGATGAGCTTCTTCTGAATAGAGCTTTGAACTTTATTAAAGAAATGAAAAGAATTGTTAAAGAGAATTTTGCATTGGATTATTTTTATAAAACTGAAGAAATTATTGAAGAGGTTCGAGGTCTTGGTGGAGGTATCGTCGTTCCCCACCCTGAACAGTTTTGGCCTATTCTTTTAGCAGAATATGATGTCGATGGGTATGAGGTATGGAACCCTCAGTCAAGGGAATTTACCGAGTTCTTAATTAATGTTGTTAATAAACAAAATAAACAAAAGAGATTTAATAAAAAGGATTTGCTTATTTTTATGGGTGATGATTGCCATATGGGAGAAAAAGTAAAAGATTCAAATAAACGAAAACCTGAAAAATATAAACGGGAAATTGGTGTGCAGGAAGCGTGGGATGACCTTACGATTAGAAAAAGCCTGATTTTCGCAAATACCGACAGAAGCTCGGTAATTGACGAATATACCGCTCGACTCAAAGGATAAAATGACAACAAAAACAGTAAAGATATTAAGCATTCTTGAAGAAAAAGGAATTGAAAAAAACTTCAACTTCCTTCTTATTGATGTAATTAAGCAGGTTGAAGATACTTTAAAGGTTCTCCATAACCCGACAGGTCGTTTAATTAAAAAAGTCAGTTCAAGAGATGATTACATCGATAACCTGAAAAGCGTCATAGGACATAAATGTTTCAGTAGTAATATGAACCGTAAAGTACGAAAGAAAGAGGTTGATGTTATTCAGGCCATTCATATTATAACCAATAATCTGGAGCGAATAGCTGACCATTCCGTTAATATTGTTTCTCAGGTATCATATTTAAATAACAACGAATTTGTTAAGAAATATGATTTTCAGGAAATGCTGGATCATGTTATTTCAAGCTTAAAAACCCTCACCAGTGCTTTAAAGAGTATGGATATCAGCATTGCTTTAAGAATTTGTAAGTCAGAATTTCTTCTTGACGACATTTTTAAAACGAACTTCAAAATAATTATTGAAGAACTCAAAAAGGGAGAGGAAACGGAAAATCTCGTAACGACCCTTTTTATTTTGAGATACATCGAACGTATGGGCGATTGCCTCTTAAATATTGGGGAAGCTCTCATTTCAGCGGTGCTTGGGGAAAAGCTAAAAATTGCTGATTTTCATGCCCTTGAAGATTCCATGAAAAATGAAAATAAAAATATAAATATGGATATGGAACAAATAACGATAGAAGCTATAACAGAAACAAAGTCAGGGTGTAAAATCAAGAAAATCAAAAGAAATGATTTGGATCAGGTTGACGGAGGAGTAATCTTTAAAGATGGAAACCCGGAAAAACTGGTAAAGGAAAAAGAAAAACTGGAACTTTGGGAAGAAATTTCTCCAGGGCTGCCCCCAAAAATATTCAGCTATAAAAATCACGGGGATTATGCATCTATTCTGCTTGAATATCTTACAGGAATAACCTTTCAGAATATTGTTATTGACTCAAATAAACAGTTTCTTGAGGAATCATTTGAGGCACTCAAAGAAACAAACATTGCAATTTGGGAAAAAACAATGACAAATACCCCCTCTAATCCGGGTTTTATTAATCAACTTAAATCACGATTGGATGATATTTACCGGGTGCATCCTGAATTTGAAGATTCTGAAAAACAAATCGGCTCATTAAAAACCCGCTCCTTTAGAGAGTTGGTGGACATTTGTGAACCCTTTGAAGAAGAGTTGTCTTGCCCTTTTTCTGTATTAATTCATGGTGACTTCAATATTGACAACATTATTTACGATCATGAAAAAGAAGTGCTTCATTACATAGATTTAAATCGTTCCTGCCAACAGGATTATGTTCAGGATATTTCCGTGTTTTTGGTCTCAAACTTTAGACTACCGATTTTTCTTCCAAGAATTAGAGATGTAATCAATGATGTTGTCAGAAAATACTTTCTTTTTGTAAAAAGGTTTGCAAAAAAACATAATGATACAACATTGGAAGCCCGGCTTGCCTTTGGTCTTGTAAGGTCATTTACCACATCAACCCGCTTTGAATTTAATGCTGATTTTGCTTCAGCAATGTATTTAAGAGCAAATTATTTACTTGAGCGTCTTTATGAGCATCATGGAAAACCGTGGGAGGAATTTAGCCTTCCTGATACCCTTTTAAATTATTAATGGTGAGTGCAAATATGTATAAGATTGGAGTTATAGGTGTTCCTGGAAACTGGTCTTCTGAAGCGTTAGCTGATGAAGTGGAGAAAAAGACAGGAACCAGATTGTTAATGGAAATGAAAAAAATTACTCTGGATTTGGGAACAGGAAAAGCCTTTTATAAGGATATAGAAGTTACGGCACTCGATGCTTTAATAATTAAAAAAATTGGCTTGAGTTATTGTCCTGATTTTCTGGATAGACTGGAGGTTATTCAATTTATTGAATCGAGAGGAGTTCGTGTGTTTTCAAAGCCCGGGGAAATTATTAGTATGCTTAACCGGCTGAGTTGTACAATTAAACTCCGTGAAAACGATATTCCAATGCCTCAAACATTTATTACCGAAGATGTAGAAAAAGCAGCAGAAATGGTTGAAAAATATAAAAAGGCTATTGCAAAACCGCTCTACTCAACCAAAGCACGGGGAATGAAAGTACTTGAGCCCGGAAACGGTCTTATCAAGGAGTTGGAGGAATTTAAACAAGCAGGAAACCAGTCCATTTATCTGCAGAAAATGATTGATATTCCTGAAAAGGATCTTGGCGTTGCCTTTCTTGGAGGAAAATATGTTGCAACCTACGCACGGGTTGGTTCAAAGGAATCATGGAACACTACCATTCATTCAGGAGGAAAATATGAACCGTATAATCTTTCCCCAAACCTTATAGAATTGGCGGAGAAAGCTCAGGCAATCTTTGACCTTGATTTTACCTGTGTTGACCTTGTAGAGACAGATGAAGGACCAATGATTTTGGAAGTTTCAGCTTTTGGTGGATTTAAAGGGTTAAGAGATGCTCATAATATTAATATTGCTGAAAAATACACAGAATATGTAATCAAGGAGCTAAAAAATGGCTGAAATAACATCAATAAATGAGTGTTGGAACAATATAAGAAAAGAGTTTACTCTTAACAGTGAACTCTTTCTCGATTTTGGTAAATGCAGAATTGTACTTAAAACAAACTCTCCGGAATTAACACAAAAACTTATAGGTTACTTTAAAGGGTTTGTTGCTGAAAAAATTGAGGAAAAAGAAGACATTGTTATTGAAGCAATTGAAGGAAATCCTCCAGAGTTTAAAGAAACCTTTACGATAAAAACTCCTGACCTCGGGAAGAAAAAAATAAAGGAAGAATATCTTGACCTTAATGACGGCAGGATTGTGAGAAAACGTCTTACCGGAATGGTTTTCCTTTTTGGAGCAGGCAAAAACTACGCTATTGGAAATTGTATTGAAAACGATAATCAGGTAATTAACTTCATCAATAATCGTTTTATTGAGTGGTTATTAAAACAAAAATATTTGCTTGCTCATGCAGCAGCGGTTATTCATAAGGGAAAAGGTATTGCGATGGCGGGTTTTTCCGGAGCCGGAAAATCTACTCTGGCATTACATCTTATGAGCAAAGGGTGTGAATTTGTCAGCAACGACAGATTGCTGGTAAAGAGAAACGGTAATGGGGTGGATATGCGTGGCGTAGCAAAACTTCCGAGAATTAACCCTGGAACAGCTTTGAATAACGAGGAGCTTTCAGGAATTATCCCTGAAGAAGAGCGGGAAACATTTAATAAAATGTTAAAAGAAGAGCTCTGGGAGCTTGAACAAAAATATGATGTCTATATTGACCAATGCTTTGGAGAAGGAAAGTTTTTTCTCGAATCCTCCGTTGACCTTATTGTAATACTGAATTGGAAACTGGACAATGGTCCAACGAAGGTAACACAGGTGAATTTTAATGAAAGGCGTGACCTTCTTGAAGCATTTATGAAACCTGTTGGACTTTTTTACGATATATATGCGGAAATTCCCCCTCATGATGAAGAGGCTTACCTTCAGGAACTTCAAGGAATTCCCGTACTGGAATTTAGCGGCAGTGTTGACTTTGAAAAAGCGGTCAACTCCTGCATCGATTTTTTTAATAAAGGATGACATATAAGGGTTCAGGAAAGTAAGAATTCAAAGGGTAGTTCTTTTTTTACTTTAACTCACCCATTGTTCTTGCACACAAAGAGTAAACAACACTTATTGCGAGAATAAATGTATGGTAAAAATTTTTATATAAACTCATTTTCGAAAAGGAAAAAAAATGGAAAAGAAAACAGTTTCGCTAAGGGGTAATATCGAGTTGGAAAAGGTCATCACATATCTTGAGGGGATTGTTAAAAGTATGAAAGACGGACAGATTTGTCTTATTCAAGGGACAGAATATGTGACGTTGAACCCACCGCCATATGTTGACTTAGGGATGGAAGCAGAAGTAAAAAAAGGTAAAAGCAAACTCACCATTGAAATTGGCTGGAAAAGAGAAAAAGTAGAAAGCAACAATGGACATGAACTAAAGATCAGCTCTGAAGAACCAATGGAAAACATTGAAGTAACCCCTGAAAAGAAAGTTCCCGGTGGGAGTAAGAATCGGGAAACAAAAACAAAATAAAACCTATTAATTCAATATAGTGAGGTAACCATGGCTGTAAATGATGATTTTAAGCATGAATCACTTCAGGATTGTGACTCAATATGCAAATACCTGAACGCTTTGTGTGAAGGTTTCCAGAATGGAAGGCTTTTGTTTGGAACAAAGCAAAGGAAACTGGAACTTGAACCGAATGGATTACTTGATTTAAGCGTAAAAGCAAAGCGTAAAGATAAAAAAGTAAAGCTCTATATAAAAATGAGTTGGACTGAAGGTAAAGAGTCTAAAGATAAAGACTCTGAACCCCTCATCATCAGTGTTG
>JADGAW010000184.1 GCA_015231815.1 Nitrospinota bacterium | reverse complement strand
AACTGCATAAAAATGGGAGACAGGGAAAATATACCTCAACCTAAAAGAAGAATAAAGCTAACGCAAAAAAACATTTCTCCTAACACAATAAAACGCTATTTGAATTCATTCTGTTTTTATTTTGCTAAAGTGTATTTGGTCAGAAAAATAGGGGTAGAAACTAAAAATTGATGGGACAACCTTTGAACGGATTTTCAACTGAACAGCGACTTCACCAAGAGATGAAGGTGTTGTTCAGTTGACCTCGGAAGAAACGGCTGCCTCAAAGCCGTTTCTGAGAATGAGTTCAAAGGTTGTCCCATCAATGGTTTCAAAAGTTAATTAGTTTTTATCTCGATTTCTCAGATTTGGTCTTAACAGTAGAGATAGAATTCATTTTTTTTGCTCATGAGCGGTTCTGAGCCAAACGACAAGAATCAAGCCTCTACCGCATTGATTTATTACATCACACCCTCACCCAACCCTTTCCCCTCCGAGGGAGAGGGCTTGTGGTGGAGTTTTATCTCTATTTTTCAGTTGGCTACAAATGTTGGGGAGTTTTGGTTAAAACGTTGAAAGAATTCCTCGTAAATTGACAGGAGGGTTGGAACAACCAGTAAAACCAAGACGGTGGCGAACAAAAGTCCGAAGGAAATGGAAACAGCCATTGGAATTAAAAATTGTGCCTGAAGGGAAGTTTCGAAAAGCAATGGCAACAAGCCGCCAATTGTTGTAAGGGAAGTAAGCAATACTGCCCGGAGTCGTTGACAGGCAGCTTCAATTAACGCTTCTCGAATTTCCATGCCCTCTTTTCGTAACGTCTTATAGAAAATCACCAAAACAATGGAATCATTCACCACTATGCCAGAGAGTCCGAAGAAACCAAACATCGACAAAATACTTAAATCAAAACCCATAATAAAATGCCCGGCAACTGCGCCAATGAGTCCAAAGGGAATCGTTATCATTATCATTATTGGCCAACCATAAGAGCCAAAAACCCAGGCTAGAACGAGGTAAATCATCAAAAGGGCGAAAACCATACCCCGCTTCATATCGGCAATGGTTTCTTCCTGATAGGAAGCTTTGCCCTCGAAATAATAACCCAAACCATATTTGGTGTTCAACTCTTTTAAAAATCCCTCCTCTAGATTATTGAGAATACGATTACTGTTGTTGACAACCTTATCCACATCTGCTGAAACCCGAATTGAAAGTTGACCTCCATAATGCTTGAGGGTTTCAAAACCACGACGAGAGGTAATATCCACTGCGTTCATCAACGGTATGCTTGAGCCGCTTGGGAGTCTAACCATTAATTTTTCCAGTGTCGCAAGACTTCGCCTTTCCTTATCTGGGAGCATTACCCGCACCTCCACCTCGTCCTTTCCATCAAGGAAAATCTGAGAAAGATGGCCATCAAAAGCATTCCTGAGCTGTTTGCCCACTGAATCGACGGTCAATCCCAATGAGATTGCCTCAGGGGTGAGTTTATAAATAAGTTGCTCCTTGCCAAAGGGCATATCATCGCCAATGGCGTTTACTCCTTTAAATGTTGTGAGAAGACTTTGCAGTTCAAGAGCTGCTTCCTTAAGTTTTCGAGGGTCTTCGCCACTCAAATTAATGTCAATATCTCTTCCCGGCGGACCTCCCTTTCGCTCCCGAATAATATAGTTTTCAAGCCCGGCAGGAATTTTTATCTTTTTTTCCCAACTTTCAATAAATTCTCTATTTCTCACATCCCGATGGTCTGGTTCGGTTAATTCCAACAAAATAGAGCCGAGGTGGTCGTTTCCAACCTCTGATGGAATTCCTCCGTGAGTAATCGTTCTGCCATAGGTGGTTACCGCAGTTCTGATAATATTGCCGCCAAACTCGTTATTGGTTTGATCCAAAGTATCTTCGAGATGCTCCATGAAGTTCGCCAACCTTTTTTGGGGAGTTCCATCAACAAAATAAACGTTTGCCGTTATAACGCTTGCTTCTGGTGAGGTAAAAAAACTAAAGCCTAGCCTTCCGCCCATAACGAGTCCAATGATTACCAAAAAGAGAGCGATAATTGAACTGAGAACAATACGTCGATTATTAAGAGCTTTCGTTACCAGAGGTCGAAAATATTCTTCCCTTACCTTTATGTACAACGCATCGAGTTTTTGTCTTCTTGGAGTGTCCTTTATCATTTCTGCTCCCTCAAAACTATGGTGCAAATGACCAGGAAGTACCAGAAAACATTCAACCAGAGAAGCTATAATGACACAAATAACCAAAAGGGGAATTGCAATAAGGATTTTCCCCATAATACCGCTTACCAAAAGAAGAGGTATGAAAGCTGCGATAGTCGTTAAGGAGGAAGCAAGCACCGGAGCAAGCATTCTTCTTGCGCCACCTTCTGCTGATGCGAGGGCAGTGTCCCCCGACTGATAATGAGTCAAGGCATCTTCCCCAACAACAATAGCATCATCAACAATAATTCCCAGTGCCATAATCATAGCAAAAAGGCTAACCATATTTATGCTCCCGCCAGTCACATAAAGAACTCCTAGAGTTGCCATAAAGGTTACGGGAATTCCCACGGTTACCCACCATGCGACCCTACCGTTTAGAAAGAGGTAGAGAATCATTACCACAAGGAGCAAACCACCAAGTCCATTTTTTACCAGCAAATAAATACGCTCATATATTAAGTGCCAAATTTCGTCATACACCTTGAGGCTAATTCCCGCAGGCAGTTCTGAGCGTGCCTCTTCAATCCATTTTTGTAATATTTCAGCAGATTTTAGAGCATCACTATCACCAATGCGATAAAGGGTTAGTTCCACTGCGGGTTTATTATTATGATGAACCGTAATTGAGCCCTTTTTTGCTCTCCGGTCAATTTTTGCTATATCCCCAAGCTTGATTAATCGTCCTTCGTTATCGGCAAAGACAGGAATATCAGAAAAAGCACCCTCTCCTTTTTTTTGCTCCAGACTTCGTAAGTCCCTTTCATTATCATCGCCACCAATGGAGCCAGCCTGAATATCCTTGCTCAAACCAGCAACTTTATTTCCAATATCTTCCAAGGTAACACCAAGTTTATTAAGAATGGAAGAAGGAACCTGGACAGCCACTTCCTCTTCCGGAAGACCAGATGTGGTAATTTTTGCAATTCCTCTTTCAAGAAGTTCGTCCTCTATTTTCCTGCTCAGGTAACGGAGCTCGTTGGTGTCTTTTGTTCCCGTCAGAAGAATTCTGGCAATAAGCTCATAGTTAAGGAGTCGGGTAACTTCCGGTTTTTCTGCAGTACTTGGCAGATATCGAATTAAGGCAATCTTTTCTTTTACCTGATCCATCGCGACACCCATATCAGTTCCTTCATCATATTCAAGGATGATCGATGAAAGACCGTTTCGGGATGTGGAGGTCATTTTCTTTACGTTATCAAGGCTTCTAAGTTCCTGTTCTATAGGACTCGTGAGGGAGGATTCGATATCCTCTGCGCTGGCTCCACTCCATACGACATTGACACTCAAGGTTTCAACTTCGAAATTAGGAAAAAATTGTGTATTGAGTTTAGACAAAGACCAAAATCCCACAAGAATCATTATTGCCATGAGAAGGTTTGCTGCAACCTTATGACGTGCAAAAATACCAATAACATCCTGTTTATGGATATAGGGACTTACTTTTAAAGAATTTTCGTCACTCATTGTTTATTTGTTGGAAAAAAAATTTTGCACGATGTATTGTTGTCTTTGTTTAAAAGATGCTCAACATTTCTCACTTTTTGACTTTCTCATCACTTCTCACGATCCACGACATTAACCTTCAAGCCTTCAATTGCGTTTGGAAGTTGTGTAACAGCAACGGTATCGTCTTCTTGTAATTCATCACTTTTTATCAATGCCCATTTACTTCCTTCTGGCGTTATGGTCTCCCCAACTTTGACTACATCAACTCTTTTTAGCCTTCCTTCATGAACGATATACATCCTCTTGAAACCATATAAAGCTTCAAATGGAAAAGAAAAAACATCCTCAACTTTCGGCATAAAAAGGTTTACCTCTGCAAATTGACCCAACCTTAGAAACTCTCCCCCATCTGTAATTTTAAACAGCCCGTCAATTCCTCCTCCATCCTTTCTCACTTCACCAGCAAGTCTATCCAGCTTTAAAGCAATAACATGACCATTAACTTTAGCGACAGCCTTTAAAGGATTACCAGAGTTAAGTGCTATATTGGTAGCCTTTAAATATTTTTCAGGAATTTCTGCCCTCATTTCAAGAGCTTGAATATCAAAGAGAGAAAAAAGCGGTGTTCCGTTGTTTACTAAATCTCCTGGAGAAACCGTAACTTTGGAAATAATACCGCTAAAAGGGGCTTTAATTTCTGTTCTTTCCAAATCAATTTCTGCTAAACCTACAAGAGCCTTTGACTTTTCCAATCGTGCTTCCAGTTGTTGAATCTGTCCATCAAAATTATTTACCTTTAATCGATGAGAGTCGTAGCTAATACTTTCCCTCTCATATTTTTCTCTTTGGAGTTCCAACTGTGATTGCGAAGAAATATTTTGTTTTTTTAACTTTTTGAGCCGATTTAACTCTTTATTGGTTGAATTCAAAAGAATTTTTTTCTTTTTTAAAGTTTCAAGGTCGTTTTGGTACGACCTCTTTTCGTTTTCAATCATTGCTTCAAGTTCTTTAACATCTGCCTGTCTCTGTTTAAGGTTGAGAAGCATATTTCTGTCATCAAGCTTTACAAGAAGACTGTTTTTTTCAACTTTTTCTCCTTCCTTGCCGTTCACTTCGATAACTTCGGCATTAATTGCTGCCTTAACCTGTGCCATTCTTGGTGATTCAATTCGAGCATAGAGTGTAATTACGGGAGAAATGGATTGAGCTTTTGCCTTCATAGCACTTACTGGCCAGGACTTCTCCCTGTTTTCAGTTACCTCTGAACTTGGCTTGGTTATTACCATAAGGATGGCAAATAACAGACTTGCACCTAGAATTATTACAGGG
>JADGAW010000183.1 GCA_015231815.1 Nitrospinota bacterium | reverse complement strand
TTGGTTGACAAACAATATACCAAACCTCCTGTTTATTAACGAAATCCACGAGATTTAAGGTTCCTGACATCATCACAGGACCAATCAGCGCAAAACCAAGAAAGACCTCATAGCTCACCATTTGAGCGGCTGCTCTTAATCCTCCCAGTACTGCATATTTACTGTTTGATGCCCAACCAGACAACACAACCCCGTAAACTCCCAGAGAAGCAACGGAGAGAAGGTAAAGAAGTCCGATATTCAGGTTCGTAATATAAAAATGCTCGGCAAAGGGAATAACACTGAACAAAATTAACGAAGGTACCAGAACAATAATAGGTGCCAGAATGAACACTACTTTATCTGCTTTGGTCGGAACAATGTCTTCCTTAAAAAAAAGCTTTAAACCATCCGCTATGGGCTGTAGTAAACCAAAAGGTCCAACTCTTGTCGGTCCCAGCCTAACCTGCATTCGTCCAATGATTTTCCTTTCAAGATAGGTCAGGTACGCTACAGTTAACAATACCGGAGCCAAAATCATAACGATTTTAATCAGAACTGCCACAATTTCCATTATCATTATCGATCTACCTCCCCTAAAACAATATCCAGGCTACCAATAGCTGCAATAACATCGGCAATAAGCTCTCCTTCACACATTAAAGGAAGAGATTGTAAATTAACAAAGGACGGTCCTCTGATTCTCAAACGTTGGGCAATATTTTTCCCGCCACCCCGTATATAAAATCCTAGCTCACCTTTAGGAGCTTCAATTGAATGATAAACCTCTGCTCCTTCCGGTGCTTTAATTTTCTTTACCTTTGTTTGAAACTCTCCTTCAGGAAGATTTTGCATTGCCTGTTTGATAATTCTGCAGGACTGCCTCATTTCCTCCATTCTTACCAGATACCGGGCATAAACATCACATCCAAACTCTACAGGAATAGTAAAATCAAAATCTTCATATGCTCCGTAAGGCATTGCTTTCCTAATATCCCAGTTAACTCCGGAACCTCTTAAGGAGGAACCAGTTAAACCATAGGCAATTGCATCTTCTTTAGTAATTATTGCCACATCCTGAGTTCGTTTCAGCCAAATTCTGTTTTTTGTCAATAACCTTTCATAATCTTCCATGAGAACGAGAAAGCGATCCGTAAAATCAATGATTTTCTCTGGTTCTCCCTCTGGCATATCAGCCATACATCCACCAAAACGAAATGCGTTGGTGGTAAGACGAGCTCCACAAAAGTTTTCAAAAAAGTTCAGAATTTCCTCCCGCTCCCTAAAGGCGTAGAGGAAAACTGTCATAGCACCAATATCAAGAGCATGGGTACCAAGCCACAGAAGATGTCCTGAAATTCTTGAAAGTTCAGCATAGGCAATTCTCATATATTCAGCTCTTTTCGGAACTTCTATACTACAGAGTTTCTCAACAGCCTGAACATAACCAAGGTTATTTGACATCGCACAGACATAATCCAATCTGTCGGTATAAGGCATGAACTGATCCATCTGAAGGGTTTCACCCAGCTTTTCAATGCCTCGATGAAGATAGCCAATATCTGCTTCCAATTTATCAATTGTTTCTCCATCAAGATACAAAACAAGCCTTAACACACCATGGGTACTTGGGTGTTGAGGTCCCATATTCATGATTAGTTCTTCAGTCCTGAGTGTTGTCATCCTCGATTATCTTCTAAAAATTCATAGGTTAAAACAGGCTTTCCCTGTTCATCTTCTTTCCACCAATTTTCCCTGAAACGTTCCGGAACGTACTGTAAAGGGTAATCTTTTCTTTGTGGATGCCCTTTCCAATATTCCGGCATAAGAATTCTTCTCATATCGGGGTGGTTGTTAAATTCGATACCATACATATCGTAGATTTCTCGTTCAAACCAATTTGCTGTTGGCCAAACATCAACCACAGAGTTAATTGATTGTTTTTCATCTTCCAGCTTTACCCGTAAACGTATTCGATGGTTATGGTCAAATGAATAAAGGTGATAAAGTACCTCAAAATGACCCTCTTCAAAATGATTACCCGATTGATCGGATAAAAGGGTATAGGAAAGCTCTTTATCATCTCTCATAAAAAGACAAACCTGATGTATGCTGCCAGCTTTAATTTCAAGGGTAATATTATCGGGAAGTATCGGATTACAGGTAACCTCAACAACCTCGTCACCAAACTTTTTCCTGACCGCAAGAACAACACGGTCATTCTCAAAATCATATGGAGGTTCTTCCGGTTCTGTAGGTTCTGCTGAGACAGAAACTTCTTTTTTAACGGGAGGTTTTTCTGCAACAGCTTCGTCTTTCTTTACTTCCGGTTCAGCATTTTTTTCCTCAACGGGAGCTGTACCATCAGTTTTTGCTGTTTCTTCTGCTTTTTCACCGTCTTTGTTTTTTATTTCGTCACTCATTTTTTTTTATAGTGAATAGTAAACGTGAAAAATAACGTTATTCACAACTTACTATTAATTAACACCCAATATCTCATGATTAAATATACATCTTTCTTCACTTTTCACTTTTCACTTCTCACTTCTCACTTCTCAAGACTATTTCCTCAAATACTTCTCGTTTTTGATTTTTTCCTGAAGCTTTAAGACACCGTGCATTAACGCTTCTGGTCTTGGTGGACAACCAGGAATATAAATATCCACCGGAACAATTTTTTCAACGCCCTGCACAACAGAATAGGTATTAAAAGGCCCGCCACAATTTGCACAACTTCCCATCGAAATAACCCATCTTGGTTCCGGCATTTGATCATAAACCTTCCTTAAAACGTCCGCCATTTTATAGGTCAGAGTTCCTGCAACAATAAGAACATCCGACTGACGGGGAGTAGCTCTGAAAATAACGCCAAAACGGTCGAAGTCGTACCGTGAAGCACCTGAAGCCATCATTTCAATAGCGCAACAGGCTAGTCCAAAGGTCATTGGCCATAAAGCCGAGTACCTTGACCAGTTAATTAGTTTATCGATATTTGTCGTAAGAATATTTTCACTAAACTGATGTTGTACTATACCCATTCAAGAGCTCCTTTCTTCCAGGCGTAAACATAGCCTACCATTAAAACAAGAATGAAAAGCATCATTTCTATAAACCCAAATAGTCCGAGATAATCAAAGCTCACCGCCCAGGGGTAAAGAAAGGCCGCCTCAACATCAAAAATCACAAACAATATTGCCACAACATAAAACCGAATGGAAAAGCGATGATTTGCGTCCATTTCCGGTTCAATACCACACTCGTAGGGAGAGAGTTTTTCTGCGTAGGAATTCCTTGGTCCAATAAGGTATGTTGCGATTAAGGTCCCACAGCCAAAGCCCAAGGCAATGATTGTAAAGATAAAAACTGGCACGTAAGGGTGCAGTTCCTTATAGTCGGTAAAAAGTAGATTTGATATTTCTTCTAGCATAACGACCTATTCTATCAAAGAATTAATGTGCAGTAAAAATAATTTATACGTAAAAAGTGAAAAGTAAATAGTTAATAGTAAAGAGTGAAAAGTTCAAAACAAATTATTTTACTTTTTTAAGCTTTTTATTAATCCTATTACCATCCTCTTTATACGTATTAAAATCTCATTACTTTTACTATTTAAATAGCCAAATTCATAGGCTAAAATTATCTGGGTTTCAAGTTCTGCAATAGAACCTAAAGCTATATATAAAAACTGTATAAACTCTTTTTTAGAGTTTCTCGCTGCTCCTTCAGCAATATTACTTGGAATGGAAACCACTGCTCTCCTCATTTGTGATATAAGTCCAAACTTTTCACTTTCAGGAAATTGATTGGTTACAGTATATATTTCCTTCGCTAACTCTATAGAATCTTGCCAAACTTTTAAATCTTCGTGAGTAGTAAGCCTAGATAGTTCTTCACTCATAACTTTTCACTTTTCACTCTTCACTTTTCACTCTTCACTCATCACTCATCACTTTTCACTCATCACTTTTCACTCATCACTTTTCACTCATAACACATTCATGAATTCCTTGGGCAGCTTTTTTCGCCTGCCCCATTGCCAGAATAACAGTTGAACCACCAGTCATAATATCTCCTCCGGCAAAAACACCTTTTTTTGCAGTTTCGCCGGTTTCTTCATTAACAAGCACAACCCCCCATTTATTTGTTTCAATTTCTGGTGTTGCATTAACAATAATGGGGTTTACGTTACATCCTAGAGAAAAGACAACGGTATCAACTTCATCGACAAAGAACTTTCCTGTACCTATGGGTCTTCTTCTCCCTGAATCATCAGGTTCTGACAGTTCCATAATTTCGCACTTTATTTGTTTGACAAAGTAATTTTCATCTCCAATAAATTCAACGGGGTTTGAAAGAAACTTAAAGTTCACAAACTCTTCTGTTGCATGTCGTAACTCTTCGGTTCTTGCCGGAGCTTCCTCAGCAGACCTTCGGTAATAAACAGTTACATCACATCCCATTCTTTTTGCTGTTCTGCAAACATCCATTGCAGTATTTCCTGCTCCTATAACGGCAATTTTCTTTCCTTGATAGAGGGGCGTGACATTTTCAGGTGCCCCCATCAGGTAAATTCTGGTCAAATATTCGTTGGCAGAATAAACACCATTGAGATTTTCCCCTGTAACGCCCAGCATTTTTGGCAAGCCAGCTCCTGTTCCGAGAAAAACTGCATCAAACCCCTGCTCCTGCATGAGTTCATCTAAAGACACAACCTTTCCAATCAGCATATTGTATTCAAACTTAACCCCAAGTGATTCAAGAAAATCAAGGTCTTTATCAATAATCTCAAGGGGAAGTCTAAAACGGGGAATACCATAAACCAGTACACCACCACCACGATGAAATGCTTCAAATACAGTAACCTGATGTCCGCGTACAATGAGTTCACTGGCGCAGGTAAGTCCTGCCGGACCTGAGCCCACAACTGCTATTTTTTTCCCTGTTGCAGGAGCAATTTCTGGTTTCTTAAATAAATTATTATCTCTCTCATAATCTGCTACAAAACGTTCAAGACTCCCAATC
>JADGAW010000182.1 GCA_015231815.1 Nitrospinota bacterium | reverse complement strand
AAAACAAAGAGTTGATGTTGCAAAACTTAATGCTGCAATTGACTGGAGCAAAGACTATTCAAAAGACGCAAAATGTTTAAAATGTCATGCAACGGGTTATGGAAAAGGTGGATATGATCCAGCTAACCCAAATCCAAACCTTTCTGGTGTAACCTGTGAGGCTTGTCACAACGCAGGTTCTGTTTATGTTCCTTACATGGAAAAAGCTGCTGAAAACTATAAACGTGAAGAAGCTCTTAAGTATGGCATGGCTTTCCCTCAGGGTGATAAAGGAAAAGTAACATGTGTTGACACTTGTCACCACCAAACCCCTGATTGTCCGGTAGTTGCTTCAATTGATGGATATAAGTTTGACTACGACAAGAGAAGAACAAAAGCCCACAGACCAAAAAGAGGCAAGTGGTAATAATGCATACAATAACTATTAACTTAAGAGCGAGTCTTGTATGAGCGATAAAAACATCTTACATGAATATAAGGGAAGGATTTTGCTGTTTACTGCAATTGCAGTAACAGCAATTCTTTCTCCCTTATTTATTCAATCTGCATCCGCTGTTGAGCTTATGCAGTCTAAAGACCTGGGACTTCCCATGTTTTCCAACAGGGACTGGATTTGGGTAACAGCTCAGTTGCACATTAACTTTGCTGCCTTTATTCTGGGCACACCAATCTTTATCGTACTGTGTGAATATATTGGGGTAAGAACCAAGGATCCGCGCTACGAAAGGTTAGCACACGAAATAACAAAGGTAACAGCTGTTTGCTACAGCTTAACTGCTTTAACTGGTGGTTTTTTTGCCATTATGTTGATTGGGCTTTATCCTGATTTCACAACCTATCTTTTTGGAAAGTTCTTTTGGATAATTGTGCTTCTATACCCAATTCTTTTCATTCTGGAAACCATTATTCTCTATATCTATATCTATAGTTGGGAACCATTAAAGGACAGAAAAGGATTACACATAACAATCGGTGTTTTCCTGAACATTATTGGTATTACAACCCTTCTTGTAATGGATATTCCGGCTTCTTACATGAACTCACCGGTTTCAGGTGCTGAAACTCTTTGGGAAAATGTAAACAACTTCACATGGATGCCCCTTAACTATCACAGATTAGTGGGTAACATTACCTTTGGTGGATTTGTTGCCGGATTTGTTGCAGCATTTATGTTCCTTATGAGCGAAAGTGAAGAGGAAAGAGCATACTACGACTGGCAAGGTTTTATTGGAAATATGATTGGTACCTTTGCCATTCTTTTTCTTCCTTTCATGGGATACATTTATGCTCACGAGTTTTATGCATTTGATGCAGGACTTGGCATGTACATGATGTCGGACCGACTTTCCATGTTCTTTGTTGTACAGGGTGTGTTAGTTGGGGTTATTTTTATATCCAGTAATTACTACATCTGGTTGAGTACAATTAGAATTGAAGGAGGAGGTACACTAACCCTTCCCATTATTAAAAAGGAAGTATCACGATATATGTTCATGAAGTTTAACTTTGTTGTGCTTTTCTTTTGTTCTGCTGTGTGGTTAACACCAAGACATTTCATGGCTACCATGATTGAGGAGGCAAACACTGCATGGTATCCGATGATTGGTGAACTACCGACACACCTTGGTTTTATGGCATTAATGCCTGCTAAAAATACAGCAGCGTTTCTCATTATTTTCCTTACGCTTGTTAATTACCTTCTTTACAGAGCGGCAATCAGCAAAGGGAAAATTACGTGGGGTAAAATCAATCCGGTTTCTCAATACGTTCTCATCCTTCTGGCTTTCAGTATTACATGGTTAATGGGCTTGATGGGTGCGGTAAGAGAACTGGTTAGAAAGAACTGGCATGTATATAAGGATGTCATGGATACATCGTCTGATTCTTTTACTCCGCAACTTTCTTATGCAACAAAGATGATTTCAGAAGTAACTCTTTTGTGGATGTTGATTATTACGTTTATTATTTGGGTTACCCTGATGATGGGTAAGAAAAAACCCGCTAAAGAAGCTGAGGGAGGTGTATGATGAAGGAAATGACATTAACCCAGAACATTACCCAAAAGCTCCTGTGGGGAATTCCTCTTTCAGCGATAGTTCTTGGTCTTGCTGCAGGAGTTTGTTTTCCTTATTACTTTAAACTACTTTTCTTCTGGTACTGCGTTGCCGGTATTCTTTTTTTTATTGTTCTCGATCTTCCTGCATTAAAGCTGACGAGTTCAACAAAAATGGTTACCTTGATTAAAGTTGTTGCAATTTATGTAGGTGCTGCTCTTTTCTTTACTTCCTGGGGTTTTGGTTTAGCTCAATACCAACCGGAAAATGAAGTCGAGCGTATTAATGAAAAACTTGATAAGTATGCAAAAGCTGAGAAAGAAAAGAAAGAGGCAATGACGGAAAATGCTGCCATTGAAATGTTTAAGAAGAAGTTTTATGCAAAACTTGAAGCTTTTGAAGAAGAAGAAATGGATGAAGACCAAATCGACCAGTTTTCACAAGTCTTTGAGTCTTTCCTTAAACCTTCAAGAGCCGTATTTGTGGGTGATCCGATTGATAAAGGAAAAGGAAAAGTCGATGCTTTTAACAAGGAAGTACCACCGGAAATTATTGAAGCTGGTAAGAAGGTTTACAAGGATTACGAATGCTATAACTGTCACGTAGATGAAGAGGGTAGAGTTACGAAGCGTAGAGGTCCAAACTTTACCGAATTAAAACTTGGCGGCAAAAAAACTGCTGAGTGGATGAGAATGGCAATTCTTGATCCAAGAGCTGAAATGGAAGACAAATACAAGAATGACCCGAAACTTAAAAAAGCGATGCCTGCTGATTATAGACTTCAGATGTTTGAAGAGGAACTCATTGCTGTTGTTGGTTACATGATGACTTTTAAATAAACCTAAGGAGAAAGAGATGAAAAGAATATTGCCAATACTTTTATTGACAGCCTTTCTTGCTTTTGGTTGTTGTGAAGAAAATGAAGATGGAGAAGTAACTTCTCCGTTTCTAGAGTTTTTTAAAAGCAAAGGACCGATTCAATATCTGAACATTCCTGCCGGAGGCTATACGTTTCCTGATGTTCCTGAAAAGTTTAAAAATAAGAAAATGCCTGAAGGATACTGGACTGATCCAGAAATTCTTGCCCTTGGTAAAAGAGTTTACAATGGTGAAGAAGTTGATGGTGTAGCCTGTAAAACATGTCACGGTGAAACCGGAACACCTCTTATGACCAATGCAAGAGATTTCAGAGATCCGACTTGGGTGAATGGAGCTTCAGATGCTTTCTGGTTTTGGAGAGTTTGGGACGGTGTTGAAGACACCCCAATGGCTGCCTGGGGCGAAGATTATGAGTTGACGGAAAAACAAGTGTGGGCAGCAATAGCATACGAGCACACCTTCCATAAAAAAATGGGAAAACCCACAGAAAGAGAACTGAAGTAACTTTTTTAATGCGGGATACTGAAAAGTATCCCGCATTAAATTCCCTCCTTTACATCACTTTCCTGAATATAGTGCTTTATTATTACTTTTGTAATGGTAAAATTATTTCCTTTAACCATTTAATCCCTTTTGAATGAAGAAACTCTGTTTGGCAATAACTCTTTTTGCACTTACTCTGAACCCTCTTATGGGACAATGTGCTGAAGAAAAAAAAGAAGTGAAGCTTCCCTCCCTGAAAGAAATAACCTCTGAATTAAAACCTGTTGTAGCAAAGGTTGGAAAAGTCGAAATAAAAAAAGACGAGGTAGCTAAAATTCTAACGGAAATATATCCACAACTTTCCAAGGCTGTTGATGCAGGAAAAAACATTGACGTAAAACTTATTCTGAAAAAGATTGTTGATAACATGGTTATGGATAAAATCATGTTTCAGGAAGTAACCGAAAAAAAAATCGAGGTATCTGAGAAGGAACTAAAAGAGAGTGTGGAGATGATTTATAAACGTTTTCAGGGAGAGGAAAACTTTAAAAAATTTCTTGTTCAACAAAAATTAAGTCAGGAGAAGTTTGAAAGTAAATTAAAAGCAGACCTGCAAATAAACAAACTCCTCAGTACAGAGGTTTACAAAAATGTTGAGGTAAGTGATAAAGAAGCTCAGGAGTTTTATGATAAAAACCCAAAGATGTTTAAGGCTACAGGGCAAATAAAGGCTTCTCATATACTTATAAAATACAAAAAATCAGAAGGGGAAGATAAAAGGAAAGTAGCACTGAAAAAAATTAAGGAAATTCAGAAGCAAATTAAAAATGGAGCAGATTTTACGCAGTTGGCAAAAGAAAAATCTGAGGGACCAAGTGCGGTAAAGGGTGGTGATTTAGGTTTCTTTGGAAAAGGTCAGATGGTTCCAGCATTTGAAAAGGCAGCATTTGCCTTGAAGAAAAATGGAGTAAGTGACATTGTTGAAACACCATTTGGTTTTCACCTTATTAAACTTTATGAAAAAAAACCTGCTGAGGTAATTAGTCTTTCTAAAGTTAAGACTCAGTTAAAAGAACGACTGAAAGCCACCAAAATTGAGGTAGAGGTAAAAAAATATTACGAAGAATTACTTAAGAAATATAACGTTGAAACATTTATTTAAGAGGTCTTTATGTTAGTGAGTATGGTTAATCTCAAGGTAAAAAAAGATAAGGTAAGTATTGTCGATAGGGCTTTCGCCGGAAGAAAAAACATGCTTGATAATGAGCCTGGTTTTAAGTCAATTCGCCTAATAAAATCAAGTGAAAATGAACAGGATTTTGTCATCCTGTCTATGTGGGAAAGTTTAGAAGATTTAATGAAATGGAAAAATCGTCCGAAAGACCCTAATAAGAAAAAACATGGTCATGGTTCAGGTGGACATGGAGGCGGTCATGGTGGCGGTGGAAACGGAGAGGAAAACTATTCGCTCCTTGAAGGAAAACCTCAAGTTGTAAGATATGAGGTTCTTTCAGAATCATGTGTTTCTTAACACTGAAAAATAGAGATAAAAACCAATTAACTCTTGAGACTGTTGATGGGAGAAGCTTTGAACGGATTTTCAACTGAA
>JADGAW010000181.1 GCA_015231815.1 Nitrospinota bacterium | reverse complement strand
AGAAGCGGTGTTTTTTTTGCATAAAGGTAAAACATTAACGCTCCAACTCCCAGTAAACAAACAGGCAGCATATAGGTAAAAAAGTCTATGAAATTATATGGTGTAGAGGAACCTATGAGCATATTGGGAAAATCTCCGACCATTGATGAGGCACCGCCAAGGTTTGAAACAATAACTTCAGTAATAACAACAGGAATAGGGCGAATACCTATTCTTGAGCAAAGAATGAGGGTAATGGGGAGAATTACCACAATTGTTGTTAAGTTATTAACAAAGAGGGAAAGACCAAAGGTTATAAGAGAAAAACAAACCACAATTAACCATGGGTCGTTTTTGGCAAAGCCAGAGATTCTTTGTGCCCATTGTTCAAACAGACCTGTTTTCACCATCACCGTTGAATAAAGCATCATGCCAAATAATAAAAAAAGTGTTTCAAAATTTACCGATTGTATGATTCTAATTGGACTATAGGAGCCAAAAATCATTCCAAGGAGTGTTATTGCTGCCGCACCATACATTATGGCAAGGTTTCGTTCAACACTGCCTTTTATAATCATATAAAAAACAACAATAAAAACTGTTAGGATAACTATTATTTCCATAAATCTAATAAAAATTTGTCAGTTGCCAGTACCTTTCAATTTCTGTAGGTTGTCAACTCTTTACCCTATATCAGGTACTAACCTCGGGTTCCTGAAGTATGGCACCTTTTTCCTGTTCCTTCTCATCTTCTTTGTGGGAAACAAAGTGAACAAGCACGGTTGCAGTATGAGGTACCTGAACAAGAAGATCTTCCTCAACAACTTCAGCAACTTCCTTTGCTTCGTTAATTGTTAACGTGGGGTTAACTCCAATAATCAGGTCAATTGAAAGATTTTGTCCAATTTGCCTTGTGCGCATTTTTTGGATTGAGGTAACACCTTTTACCTTTCGGGTAATTTTTTCAATAAGGTTATTTGTCTCCTCGGGTAAAGCTTTGTCCATCAGACCCTCATAAGAATCTTTGAGAAGAATAATGCTGAGAATACTTAAATGAAGGGTCTCTATAACAGCTACAATCGGGTCAAGTAATAAAAGACCAATATGAGTTCCAGCCAATGCAATGACAACAAGACTTGATGATAAAGCGTCAGCCTGATTATGGAAGGAAACGGTTTTAATCAGAGGACTATTACTCTGGAAAGCAACACAACGGGTAAATTTATAGAGATAAATATTGACTAAAACCGAAACAAGTGCCGCAATAATGGCAATAAAGTGCGGTGGCTCGTCATGGGGGTTATTCATAATATCGTCAACTGCCATGGTAAAGAGGTACATGGAAGAGGCTATAAGGAAAAGGGATATAAGCAGCGTAGCAATAAACTCTACTTTCCCATGACCATAGGGGTGTTCTGCATCAATTTCTTTATGGGAAATTTTGAGGGAAATAATAATGACGACAGCTGTAGCAATATCCTTAAGTGAATAGAGAGAATCGGCAACAAGTGCTTTACTGCCACTCATTAAACCAATACTTATCTTCATAATAAAGAGGAGTGTATTTACAATAATTCCACTCCATGCTACTTTCTGACTACATTTAATACAATCATTAAATTGCATAAAGAACTTTTGTTTTAAGGTTATAACGTTAAAAAGTTTGAAGGTTTAAAGTTAAAAGGTTTTAATATCAAATCATCAAGACATTAAACCTTCAAATATATCAACGAAAAACCCCTCGGCAACTAACATTGCACCTATAGTTACCGAGGGGTTTTTATTATGCTTCTTCTACAGCAGGGTTGCCCTGAAACGCATCTTTTACTGCATTTGCAGCTTCTTTTACTTTACCCTCAATTTTTTCTACTAATTCAGGATTTGTTTTATTTAAAACTTCCATAGCAATCGCACCAATAACTACTCCTGTAACAATACCTACGGCACTTGTTGAGCAACAATCTGACATAACAGCCTCCTACAAAAAAATTAATAATAAAAACAATACATTAGATTGAACAGTCGAAAAACATGAAGATTAACATAAATTAATTCTCAACTATTTACATATTTGCTCCTATTCATCCTCATCTTCATCTTCTTTCTTTTTACTCTTACTGGCTATGGTGAAAAAGAGAGTTACCACCATTCCAGCCATAAACGAAGTGAAAACAAGAACAATTGTTGGTACTTTAACGGGAGGTCCCGCAATAAAATGTACAAATATCGGCTCCATGTTCTGTGATGCAAAAATCAAAAACATAAGAGCCAAAACGAATGAAATAAGTAACTTAACCACTAAAATTCAATTGATTTTTGAATACTACGTTTTATAACTTTGCTGTTACTCTTCAACAGCAAAGAATTTTCCCACAACAGGAACAACCCAGGTTCTTCCGGTTATAGCATGAATAATTCCTAAAACCATTAAAACCATGCAAGCAATAAACGAAAAAGTCCAGAAAATAGGTCCAATAAAAGGAATAATGGAAAAAAAGGTAGCAACAACAAACCAAGCGAAAATACATAACCCTTGCCTTCCATGACTTACTGCATAGGCGTTATTCGGCTGTATTAAAAAAGGTAAAATAGCAAGAATGCCAAAATAGCTTATAACCGCCAAAGCTTTGCCTTTTTGAATTACATCATGTTCCATTTTTTCTCCTTTTTAATATTAATCTTCAGAATCGCCTAAATCACCTATTTGACCCCAAAACTGGACAGGAACATCTCTACCGAGCATTAAGGCCCCTTCAGCACCACTGTATAGAGAATCACCAGCAATATGTACCTTAACGTTTCCATATTCCTTAAGGTTTTCTTCAATTGTTTTCTTGAGTCCTTTTGTTACACTCATTCCGCCGGCAAGTATTAAGTTTTCCATTGCAGCTTCTTGAAAATCAGGGTCAAAACCAATAATCATCTTTTCAACTTCTTCAACAATATCAGGTACAAGGATTGAGCAAGATTCAACAATTTCTTCTGTAATATTATGGGCTTGTAATTTACCGGCTACTCTGAGAAGAACAATAATATTCTCATCTGGAGTAATAACTGTGCCATGCTCTTCTTTAAGGCGTTTTGCAATTTTAAGCGTTAATTGGGTGTCAGGGAACTTATTCCGTAAAGCATCGAAGAGAACCTGATCAACCATATTTCCGGCTTTTTTAATGGTTACCTGATTATGTTCATCGGGAATTCTTCCTCTCATCGCACAGAAATCAGTTGTACCTGCACCAATATCAATAATAATGGAATGAGAAAGCTTTTCTGTTTTATAGGCAATGGAAAATGGTTCTGAAATAAGCATGACATCATGCATACATTTTTTTGCTATTTCCTTGAGGGTTTTTTTGCTTTGAGCAGATGCCCGTGCTGGAACACCAACAACTCCGGATATTTTCTTGCCGTCTGGTATATTTACTAATGAAAGTAAATGCTTGATTAATTCTTCTGCTGCTTCTTCGTCTTTTCCTGAACCTTCGTTAATAACACCGTCACTCAGAGGAAAACAGATGTCTAGAGAATCTCTAAAATCTAAAGCCTCCTGACCAAAAACAATAGCTTTTCCAATGATTTTTATACCAATAACATCTTTAGGCCACCCAACGATTGTTTCAATAAATGCTTTTTGTCCATCTTCTGTAACAATTGCTGAACGTGATGTTCCTAAATCAATACCGACTAAAAAGGATGAATCAGCCATCTTTTCAACTCCTCAGTTAAATGTTATATAAATATTTAAATAGTAAAGTGAAACGTAAATCATTGAAGGTCTAAGACGTATTTTCTTTACCATTTACTCTTCACTCATTACTCTTCTTTTTGTTCTTTCTTACAGCAGGAACCACAGATTTTTGAAACACCATTTACCATGGTTGAACCTACATGTCCTACTCCTCTATACCCTATGCCTGCAACGGAAACTACACCAAGAACGCCTTTTCCAGCAAGCTTTAGGACACCACATACCGTTGAACCGCCCAGTTTAATTGTTCCGTTGATACCACCACCGACAACATTAACGGCACCTTTAATTGCATCGCTGGTAGATTCAATTACAGCACCGGTAATTTTTCTTGTACCCTTATACACCCCTTCTGCAACTTTAGAGGCTTTATTAACTGCTTCAACCTTCGTTTCCTGTTCAGGAGTTAATTCCTTCTTTGTTGAAGGAGGAGTTTTTTTCATGCTTTCAATAACAAGTTGTTTGATTGCTTCTTTATCTTCAGAAGCTTTTGCGGCTGTTTCCACCTTAATCTCTTTTGCTGGAGCAGGTGGTACTGAAGCTGCAGCCTGAACCTTAACTTCTTTTTCGGGAGTAGATGTAATAGACGCTGCTACCTCTTTTTTCTTGGAAGCAGTTTGTTGCATTTTTTCAAGAAGAAGTTTTTTCATCTTTTCTTCATTGTTTTTATTGACTGCTTGTTTCTCTGTTGCAGTTGTTTTAGCAACAGGTTTTTTAGCAACGGGTTTTTTCGGTGCAACTTTCTTGGTTACTTTTTTAACCGTTACTTTACTTGTTGTTTTCTTAGCAGGACTTTTCTTTACAATTGAGGATACTATTTTCTTTTTGGTTTCTTTTTCTTCAGTTTTACTTTTTGCTTCCTTTGCTGCACTGGTTCTATTGTTAGTTACTTTTTTTAATGCGTCAGATTTCATTTCCAGAAAATCTTCCATAGAGGTTTCTTTTTTTCCGTTTGCCATATTTTTTCCTCAATTAATAAAAAGTTAACGATACGTTACCTGCAATTTTTTTATTGCAGGGTAATAAAAGCAGTTCTGTTGTTTCTTTTTACCTCCAACATAATGCCTTGTGTTAAATCTGCTGATTGCATTGCCTGTGAATAGGAAAGAGCATCATGAACCGGTCTTCTGTTAACACTTACAATAATATCGTTCGGCATAAACCCTGCCAGACCAGCAGGGGAAACTGCTCCAACTTCCATAACCAAAAGACCTTTTTGGTTACGGGGTAGCTGTTTTCTTAATGCAATAGGAGGAGTTAAAAGTTGCAGTTCCATTCCCATCCAGTTAATTTCATTAGGGACTGCCATTTGAGCAGTACCCGGAAATACAGTACCTAAGTTTCTTGGTGCAGTTCCAACAACAATATCTTTTTCGAGTCTTGCACCATTTCT
>JADGAW010000180.1 GCA_015231815.1 Nitrospinota bacterium | reverse complement strand
CCGCTAAAAGCTCAATATCTTTTTGAAAATTATAAGAGGAATGTTATCATAGTTCATTTTATTGAACAAAAAAGTTTTCTTTTTATTTCTTATTTTTTCTATTGGGGAACTATCAAAACGTTTTACGATTCTAAAAACCTTATATTCAAATAGAGGAGGAAGTCAATGTTTATCCATGAATGGAACAGAAAAATTTGCCTTGAATGCTTAGAGTGTGTAGAAGCATGTCCTAACGACAACCTAACCTCATATAAGGGAAGACCAACCGCAGCTCAAACGAACAGTTGTGTTGGTTGTTTTAATTGTCGGGACACCTGCGCAACAAAAGCTGTTTCCTTTTCTTGGCTTAATGATGAGGGGTTTAGCAAAGATACACCGGAAATTAAAGGTGAAATTCACCTTTTATCTCAAATTGGCAGACATCGGGTTTCCGGAATGGGAGCGAGACGTAAAGTTGCAAGCTTTGACAATTTGGTCTTTCTACCAGGACAGTTGTTTCAACCACCACTTTTAGAGGAAGAAACAGTTGATACCAGTGTAGTTTTAGGAAAAAAAGCAAAAAAACCTATTACGCTTGATGTACCTCTTATGTTTGGAGCGATGTCTTTTGGTGCATTATCAAAACAGGCAAAGGTAGCTCTTGCAAAAGCTGCAACAGAAGTTGGGTCAATAGCGAATAGTGGTGAAGGGGGAATGTTACCTGAAGAAAGAGCAGCAGCAAAAAACTATATTCTCCAATACTCAACAGGTCGGTTTGGTATTAACGATGATACCTTGAAAATGGCAGACATGATTGAGGTAAAAGTAGGACAGGGGGCAAAACCAGGTATGGGAGGTCATCTCATGAAAAGCAAAATTACAGAAGAAATTGCTGCGGTTCGTGGGATATCTATGGATCAAAATGCAATATCACCATCAAGGCATCGGGATATAAACTCCAAGGAAGACCTTAAGGCGAAGGTTGATGAATTGAGGGAAGTCAGTGAAGGAAAACCTATCGGAATTAAAATTGCCGGAGGTCATATTGAGAAAGATTTAGATATTGCTTTTTATGCGGGGTTTGATGTTATAGCAGTTGATGGTATGGAAGGGGGAACGGGAGCAGCACCTACCATTGCTCGGGAACATGCAGCTATTCCTTTGATAAATCTGCTCGCACGGGCAAGTAAACATATAAACAGTTCTGGGAAAAAAGATGATATTACATTAATTGCCGCTGGAGGCTTAAGAGGAGCTGCTGATTTTACCAAAGCTTTTGCAATGGGTGCTGAAGCGGTATATATTTCCTCTTCGGCTCAGATGGCAATGGGATGTATACGTTGTAGAGCCTGTCATACAGGAAGATGTCCTGTTGGGATTTGTTCTCAGGAAGGTAAGGTTACCCTCGATATTGATAGTGCAACCAAAAGCATAACGAATTTTGTAAAAGGGGCTGTTGATGAAATTGAAATTCTGTGCCGACTTGTGGGGAGAAATTCTATACACTCTCTCACGTTAGATGATTTAGCTGCTCTTGATGAAGATACTTCAAGAATAGTGGGGGTTCAGTTGGCATGAGTTCGCAGCTTCTTGAGAAAATCCCTACAATTCCTTTATTTGGAGGTTTGGATAGTACTGAAGTTCACAAGCTCATTATGGATTGTGAAATTAGAGACTACGAAGCCGATGAACAAATATACAAAAAAGGGGACTATGCCGATTTCTGTAGTATTCTTCTTAGCGGAACTGCAAGGGTTGAATTGCCAGCAAAAGGTACAGAAGAAAAACTTACCTTTCCAATAAATCAGGGGCAAATCTTTGGGGAAATCTCTGCTCTTTGCGGTTCTCCCCGAACTGCAGATATTGTTGCTGCAACGACCTGTACTATCATCAATCTTGACAATAAGAAGCTGTTTGTTCTTTTTGATAAATTTCCTTCGGTTGAAAAATTTCTTAATGATGTTTACCGCAGTAATGCACTTGAGAACCAGTTACATACGGTTCCAATCTTTACCGCTTTATCCAATGACCTCATAAAAGGACTTTGTGAAAAAGTTAGTTTAAAAACCTATAAGGCAAACGAAATTATTTTCAATCAAGGGGATGATGCAAATGACTTTAATATTGTTCGCTATGGTTTTCTCAAAGTATCGATAGAGTCCGATGGAAAAGAGAAGGTACTGGCTTATTTAAAAAATGGTCAGTTCTTTGGTGAAATGGCTTTATTGAAAGAAGGTGAAAAAAGAACAGCAACAATTACTGCAACAAGCAGGGTTGAGCTTATTCAAATATCCCGTGAAAGTTTTGACGAGTTGGTTAAAATTTACCCAAAGATTAAGTTTCAGCTTGAAAGGGTTATTGAACAAAGAAAGGAAAGAACTGCTCGGGTAAATAGTGATGCTACCTTTGAGAAAAATTTAAGTTCTGTTATTGATTTGGGGGTTATTCAGACGAAGGCTCTTTTGTTAATAGACCAAACCAAATGTGTGCAGTGCGACAATTGTGTTAAAGCCTGTGCCGCAATGCATAATGGGCACTCTCGATTGACCAGACATGGAACAGAACTCAATAATTTTCTTCAGTTACCAACATCATGTCGGCATTGTGAAGATCCTACCTGTATGATGAAATGCCCAACTGGAGCAATTACCAGAGGGGCGGATGGGGAAATTTATCACAAGGATCATTGTATCGGTTGTGGTTCCTGCGCAAAACTCTGCCCTTACGGAAATATTACAATTGTTGACTTTGCTTCTCAAAAAAGTAGCCTGACAAGCAGAATGTTAGATTTTGTGAAAGGACTTCTTCATTTAAAGGGGAGCAGTTCGGAAGAAAATAGTTCTGCAACGGGTAGTTCTCTAGGTCGGTTTATGTTTCCTGGTGACAGGGATATGGTAGAAAGAGGTGACTCTGAGAAGCTCCCGGGAGACAGGGATATGGTAGCCAAGGCTACGGGAAAAGCAAAAAAAAGGGCTTCTACAAGAAAGGCTACCAAATGCGATATGTGTAGAGAATACGAGTTTATGGGTTGTGTATATAACTGTCCAAAAGGAGCAGCAAGAAGAGTAAACCCAACAGAATTCTTCTCAGAGTATAAAACTGCTGAGTAAATATAACTAACAAAACAGATAAATATGAAAAGAGATATACCATTAGAAGATAAATCGTTATTAAGAGGTAAATGGCCAGTAGTTTTTTCTGTGATTTTAATTTCCCTCTTTTCTCTTTACTACATTCAAAGTCAGACCACTATTGTCTCCCCCGGTTCTTTTTTGGGAATGCTTTACGGAATTATCTCAATGCTCTTAGTCCTGTTCCTCTTGATATACAGGGTAAGAAAAAAATTATTCCGTTATAAATTGGGGACAATGCAGAACTGGCTTCAAGGTCATATTTATATTGGAGTTATATGTTTGATTATTAATTTAATGCATTCAGGGGCAAGTTTTGGTGGACATTTCAGTGCTTTCTTTTCCGTCCTTTTCTTTCTCGTTATCGTAAGTGGTATTGTGGGCTCCTTGATTTATGTCAATGTACCCCTTTCTATTACAAAATATGGGAAAAATGTTATGACATTAGATGACTTAACAAGTGAATTACAACAGCATTTAAAAAAAGCAGACAAGATTGCTGAACATACCTCCGAAAGCTTTAAGGATATGTATAAGAAATCACTAAGACCTTGTTTGTCTAAAACTTCAACAAACTGGGGTTATCTTTTCCTAATAGAGAGTGAACTTTTAATTAAAAGACAAAACCTTATTGAAGATTTAAGAGCAAAAGTCTCTTCTGAAGATATCTATGACTTGGATGCCATTGGTGAAATCATGGAAACACGAGAGAAGATTGCCTATCGTCTGATGAAAACAAATTTGTTACAGAAATGGTTGCTTATTCATATCCCCCTTTCTTTTCTTATGCTCGTCCTCTTAATTATTCACATCACTATAACTTTTTATTACTAAAATGGACAAATATAAAGCTTCCTGGATTATTTCAATTATTGGTACTGTTATAGTCTTAGCGGCTCTTTACTATTATGATTCAAAAGGAAAGCACCATATCTTTATGAATGGTGAGTTGTCTCTAAAACATTCAAAGCTTGTTAATTCATGCGAAAGTTGCCATGTTCCATGGAAAGGCGTTCAAAATGAAGCCTGCCTGAAGTGTCACAAAAAAGTACAAAAACATCAGGAAAAACCGGTAAATCAAGATGAAAGAGAGTCTGCCTGTATTGACTGTCACTTTGAACATCAGGGAAGAAGCCACAACATAAAAGCAGTTGATAAAAAAGGGTGTAAAGTTTGTCATAAATGGGATAGTCACCCTGAAAAAGGGAAAATAAGAGAACAAGAACTAAAATCTTCAATAAACGGCAATACAATTAAACTAGGGCATAAACTCCATTCGCTAAAAGCAGACGACTGCGAATGGTGTCACCTTGAATCGACAGATGAGAAAGCCTCCTTTAAACTTGCTTCCTATGATGATGCATGCAGTAATTGTCACTATATAGCAGGTCATCCTGACATAACTGAAGATACGGAGAGTTGTAAAATGTGTCACCTGAACCAGACATCTTTTTCCTTAAAAACAGAAAAATTATTTCTCACAACAACAAAGTTTGACCATAAAAGGCATAACAAAGCAAAATGTGTTGAGTGTCATACAGATTACCTTGATGCTAGTAACAGCACCGACAATCCGTACCCATCGATTGGGACATGTACTGAAAAATGTCATGAAATGAATTATATTGCTGACAATTGCACCGTATGTCACACCTACCATAAGTAACGTGAAAAATATTCTTGTCTTTATGCCACAATGGGTGGGGGATACCGTAATGTCAGTTCCTTCATTAATATTGCTAAAAAAAAGTCTGGGAAATGAAACAAAAATTACTCTTTTAGTACAAAACCACTTAATTCCTGTTATTGATCACCTTCCCTACTTTCATAAGGTAATTGGCTATAAAAAAAAAGAAATGAAGTCTTTGGGTGGACTTCTTTCGCTTTCTCGTAATATAAAAAAAGAGAATTTCGAGGCTGTCATTCTCTTCTCAAACTCTTTCAGGTCTGCACTCTTCTGTTATCTTTCTGGAATTCCTCTGCGGTTTGGCTATAAAAGTGATTTCAGGAATAT
>JADGAW010000017.1 GCA_015231815.1 Nitrospinota bacterium | reverse complement strand
TATTAATTCAACTGTTACGATTAAACCTTGCAGTAACTGGATTTTGAGAAGGTAAAAGTTCTTCAAGATTATCAGAAGAGGCGTAAATTGAAAAAAGAAATCTTTAATATCATGATATATAAAGGAGAAAAATAGGGGTAATTAGAATGAGCAGCAAAAAGTAATGCAATTAACAGGAATATGTTTCCTC
Source organism: Nitrospinota bacterium (assembly GCA_015231815.1). Lineage (GTDB taxonomy): Bacteria > Nitrospinota_A > JADGAW01 > JADGAW01 > JADGAW01 > JADGAW01. Next base: position 18,938 of record JADGAW010000017.1, on the reverse strand, counting down.
ATTATACGATTCAATAAAGAAGTTCAAAACCTCAAGTTTCTAATAAGCCCTTACTGACAAGCTTTTTCTCTGTACAGGTGCAGCATCAACGTTTGCCATGCTTGTGTTTGCCTGAGCCATTGGTTGCACCGGAGCTTTGGAGATTTGATCCCAGGCTGACCTTAGATCAACAAGAAGAAGAACAACTTCTTCAAGAGGTTCTACTTTGCCGTGCAGGTTGCTGAAAAGGATTTTTTCTGCAATATAGTTATACAACCTTTCCAGATTTTTGGCTATTTCTCCACCTTTTTCCATGTCAAGGGTTATTTTTAATTCAGAAATAATCTTTTCTGCTTTACTTAAGTATGTAGCCTGAGTATATTTATCTTTATTTTTTATACCGTTAATTGCTTCCTTTATAAAACGAATTGCACCATCGTACATCATGACAATTAATTTTCCTTGATTGTTTGATGTGTACTGGTCTGTTTTGTATCGGTTAAATTGATTCGCATACATGATGTTTCTCCTTATTTAATTTTTTACTTTTTAGATGTACCAGTCATGCTTGCCAATTGACCGGTTAAATATTGTTTTTGTGATTCCGATTGTGCCATGAAAGATTCAAGTTGTACAAATTTTTGTTTGATATTTTCAGCTTTAATCTGAACCCTCTGTTCAATATTTTTTATGTCATCGTTGTAATCATTAATTTGCTTACTGATTCCTTTTTCTCGTAAACCAACACTGCCAGAAGTGCTGTCTAATAAATCGGCAATTTTTGCATTAAGAGCATCGAAAATTCCTCGGTTAACTGTTACTGTTTCATTAAAACCTGTCTGACCAGAAGGTACATATATTAATAACCCATCTTCATTCTTTCCAGTTTTTCCCCGGTAATAATTTGTTAAAGGAGATGTCATTTCATCCCACGTATTTGTACCGGAAGTCTTTACATAAATAGTTCCGTTTTCTTCTTTGATGTCATATGTTACACCTACCGTGTCATTTGTATGGGTGACATAATTCGCCTTGGAAGAATCAGAGGAAGTTCCGTTGGCAATAAAAATATTTTGTACTGCATCGGGATCTGTTTTCAGTGCATTTGTGAGAGTTGTGTCATTAATAAGAAGCTGTCCACTGTTATTAGATTTAATACCAATTGATGCAAGAGAGTCGTAGTTATAAACTGAACCGGTAACCTTGTTGTTAATAATACTCTTCATTGCCATCTCAACAGACCGAAGGGAACTATCTCCGAAAAGAACTGGCCTATCTTGTCCTTGTACAAAGGTTGATTGCTGTTTAATAAAACTTGCAAGTTGATTGTAATCAGTGACAAACTGTTCTATTGTAGATTTTGTATTAGTATCATCTGCAACAACTTTAATTGTTCCAGAACCGGTAGTATTTAGGTTTAATGTTATTCCTGCTAAAGCATCAGTAACTTCATTTGTTGTTTTTGTAAAACTCGTTCCATCTACCGTAAAGATTGCATCTTGGGCAGTTTGAAGTTTCGTGGCTGAAAGTGGGACAGGTACCGTTCTTTGAGCACCCTCTAAAAACTGCGGAATAATAAGGGTAAAGTCATTATCAGCACCCGTAACGGTAGATTGAATAACAAGTTTATTAGGGCTACTGCTTCCGTCATTAATGATTGATGCATTTCCGGTAAAACTGGAACTATTGATTTTATTTCTTAAGCTAATAAGTGTTTCATTGGTATCAAGAAAGATAGTCGCTGAAGAACTGCCACTATCAATCGTAATATATGGATTTTCAGCGTCAGGAAGTATTCCTAATGAGGAGAATTGGCTCGAAAAGCCCTGATCAAAAATATAACGGGAAGAAGTTGCAAGTTGTGTAACACTTAAATCATAATCTCCCGGAACAGCACTTGAAGAAGCCGTAACGTCGGCAACTTTTGTTGTAGCAGAAGTATCTGAATTGGTAAAAGAAGCTGCTTTGCTGTTAAAACCAATTTCTGTCCTGAACTTTTCAGCTGTCGTCTGAACTGTTTTCAGTAAATCTTTCATTTGTAGAACAGATGTTTCTTTGCTGCTTAATTTAGCTTGTTTTGCTTGAATAGAGAAGATAGGAATTCTCTCAACCTGAATAAGTGAGTTAACCATTGCTCCTGTATCAAAACTCGACCCAAGACCCGACAATGTTATAGCCGGGTTGAATGAAGTCGAAGAAGTGGTGTTTGTACCAAAAGGAGATGTGGCATTGGAATTTGTATTTATTGTAACCATTTCAACCTCTTTGTTTTGTATATTTAGTCTATCTATCGGAAACTTAAAAACAATACTTTAGTTGTTTCTTTTAAGTTATTGTCAAATTTAACTGCAAGTTCACACCCAGTAACTATATTCTTTCAAAGTCACTAACTAGCAAGAGCCATACCTTGCTGACTTATTATACTCTTATAGCCTATATATAGGGGATTATAGAATTTACTTACAATTTTGGATGTCAATTATTTGCCTCAATAAGGAAGTTTTTTCCTGAATATAATTAAACCGCTTTATGATTAAATTTTAATCATCTGCTTGATTCGTGAGCATTAATTGAGCAAAATATCCGTCTCTTAAAGTCGAGTTCCCTTCTGATTCTTTAACGTATGTAGTAGATTGTATTATGTAAAAACAATAGCTTACATAACATAAGCCCTTGTTTTTATAAAAATGGCACGCTAATTGTTTATAGAGGAAATTGTTGGATTTTCACTGATGAGCTCTCAGTGAGAATTTAATCACCTTTTTTATACATATTATTAATAAATAGTTTGGAGGCAAAATGATTCTCGGCAAAGTAAAAAACTATCCATCAACCTTTGTTGGAGCCTTAATCGTTGCTTTGGGTATAGCAGGAACCGCTTATGCGGAAGAAGCACCAAAGCTTGATACAGGAGACACTGCATGGATGCTAACTTCTACGGCGTTGGTACTGCTTATGACAATACCGGGCGTAGCTCTTCTTTATGGTGGTATGGTAAGGAAGAAAAACGTTTTGGGTGTGGTTATGCAATCCTTTACCATTACCTGTCTTGTTACTATTCTCTGGTTTATTGCCGGATATAGCCTTGCATTTAGCGAAGGAAATTCATTTATTGGCGGTACAGGAAACTTTATGTTTAAAGCAATAGGTTCAAGTACATTAAGCGGTACAATTCCTGAATCTGTTTTCGCTATATTTCAATTAACGTTTGCAATTATTACTACTGCTCTTATTACAGGAGCTTTTGCAGAAAGAATGAAGTTTTCTTCAATGTGTGTTTTTTCCAGCATTTGGGTTCTTGCTGTTTACGCTCCCATTTGTCACTGGGTTTGGGGCGGTGGTTTTCTTGGTGACGCAGGAGTTCTTGATTTTGCAGGAGGTACTGTTGTACATATTAACGCAGGTGTTGCTGGGTTGGTAGCTGCTATAGTAATTGGCAAAAGAGTTGGTTATGAAAAGGAAGTTCTTATGCCTCATAACCTTGTTTATACCGTTATTGGTGCTTCCCTTCTCTGGGTTGGCTGGTTTGGGTTTAATGCTGGATCAGCAGTTGGTGCTAACGGAACAGCAGGAATGGCAATGCTGGTCACTCAAATAGCAACTGCCGCTGCAGGGCTTGGATGGATGTTTGCTGAATGGATTGTTCATAAAAAACCATCAGTTCTTGGTATAGCTTCTGGAGCTGTAGCAGGTCTTGTTGCAATTACTCCTGCATCTGGTTTTGTTGACGGAACAGGAGCTTTAATAATCGGTGTAGTTGCCGGAATTGTTTGTTTCTGGACTGCAACTTCATTAAAGAAGATGCTGGGATATGATGATTCTCTTGATGCATTTGGTATTCATGGAGTTGGCGGTATCATCGGTGCTGTCTTAACAGGCGTATTTGCTGTTGAAGCTATTGGTGGCACAAAAGGTGTGCTTGAAGGTAACACAGGTCAACTTCTCATTCAGTTTTATGGTATTGGAGGAACAATTGTTTACTGCGCAATAGCAACCTTCATTATTCTCAAGGTAATTGACATCGCTATGGGACTAAGAGTTGAAGAAGAAGAAGAGCGAATTGGACTTGATGTAAGTCTGCATGGTGAAAGAGTTGAATAATAGCCATGGTTAAGAAAATCTTAAAACGAATTTAATGGAGGTATAGATGAAAAAAATTGAAGCAATAATCAAACCTTTTAAACTTGATGAGGTTAAGGATCAACTTCAGGAAAAAGGAATTCTTGGAATGACCGTTACCGAGGTAAAAGGTTTTGGTCGACAAAAAGGTCATACTGAACTTTATCGAGGAGCAGAGTATCAGGTCGATTTTCTTCCTAAAGTAAAAGTGGAGTTAATTGTCTCTGATCAGATGCTTGAAGTTGCTGTTGAAACCATTACCAAAACTGCTCAAACAGGAAAAGTTGGTGACGGAAAGATCTTTGTATCAGAAGTAACTGATGTAATAAGAATCAGAACTGCAGAAAAAGGAGAAGATGCAATTTAACGACTCCTACTGAATTCTCATTAATCTCTTTCTAAGCACCAAACAGTTTGTTTGGTGCTTATGAGATTAATTGAATTTATAAAACATTTTTTTTTAAATATTAATGAATTAAAGAAACGTTGTCATTACGAAAGGAGGTTTTTTCAGTTTCACCATACATAAAGCTTTTATAACAACTATAAACCATCAACAAGGAACACAAATGAAAAAAACAACAATACTTTTATTTGCCTTTGTTTTTTCCCTTTCGTTATTTTTTGGGAAAATTACATCAGCTGAAGAGAGTAAACCATTTACCATTGGAACTGACCAAGGTTTTTATTCTGATTACACCTGGAGAGGCACGTACATTAACAAATCTGCTTGGCAGGGAGATGTTTATATTACACTTTTAGACAGTCTTACCTTTAATGTTTGGTACAACATGCCAACACAAAATGACAATGCGAACAAGAGTTCATTTACTGAAGTTGACTATACCATTGATTATGCCTTCTCTTATGAAGGGTGGAGCTTTGATATTGGTCACATAACCTTTGATTTTCCTAAAACTCCTGCTGGTTCAATCAGTACAACGAATGAAGCATTTTTGACTATTGGTTACGATACGATGCTTTCTCCGACACTGGGGATTTACTATGATTACGATAAAACAGATGGTATTTATTTCCAGTTTGATGTAAGTCATTCTGAGGAAATAAGCGATTGGGCGACATTAAATTTTGGTATTACTCAAGGTTATGCTGTTGATGAAGGTCCTGATACAGGTAAAAACACAAGCGGTACTCAGTACTTTCAGTACTATGATAAAAATTCTGGTTTTACCAGCACTGAATTATCTGCGGGAATTGATATTTCCCTTGGTCATTTTTCACCATCTTTAAGTCATGCAACTCTTTCTGCTAATGGTCTCTATATCATTAGAACTACCGGTATGGTTCTTGGTGCTTCAGCCGGAGCACCAAGCTATGGTAGAGATGAATTTGTAACATCAATAAATCTTAACTTTGAGTTTTAAATAATTTCACACCTCCCTCATTTCTGGGGCGAAAAATTTCGCCCCACTTTTTTTGTTTTAATCCACCTTTCTCTAAGACTCCCTTAATTAATCAATTTTCTATTGTAAGGTTTGCCGTTAGGCAACATCTCCATTTTTAAACATCTTCTTTTTAGGCAACCTATCTCACATCAAGGTATCTAAAAATACAGTTAAACCCTCTCCTCAAAACATAAACCATCGAGTAACTTTATTCTGATACTTTTTTACGAGTATAATTAAGGCGTTTAACTAAAAAAATTACAACCTAATTGGGAGGGTTTATCATGAGACCGCTTATTGTTTTCCTGTTGCTACTCATTGTTTCACCTTTAACATCTTTTGCAGCAGAAGAAAGTGCAGAAAAACTTAAAGGAAAATGTATGACATGTCATAAACGGGAAAGTTCCGGATTGTATCAACAGTGGTCAAATTCTGCTCATAAAGGAGCAAACGTAACCTGTTACAGTTGCCATGAAGCGAAAAAGGATGAACCTGATGCTTTCTTGCATGAAGGCATGTGGATTGCCACACTCGTTACCCCAAAGGATTGTGGAAAATGTCATGAGAAGGAAGAAAAACAAGTTGCTGGTTCGCATCATGCAAAAGCTGGAGAAATTCTTGCCTCCCTTGATAATTATCTTGCAGGTGTTGCCGGGGGACTTCCCGTCGTTATTGCCGGTTGTGAAGGATGCCATGGAGGTAAAATGGAAATCGATCCGAAGAGCCCCAATAAACTATCTTTAAGAAGCTGGCCCAACAGTGGAATTGGAAGAATTAATCCGGATGGAAGTAAAGGTGCCTGTAATGCCTGTCATAGCCGTCACTCTTTTTCTAAAAAACAGGCGAGAAATCCAGAAAATTGCGGTAAATGTCATCTTGGTCCAGATCATCCTCAAAAAGAAGTATATGAAGAATCCAAGCATGGCATTGCATTTAGAGCACATAAAGATAAACTCAATATGGAAAAAGATAAATGGGTTGTTGGAGTAGATTATTATCAGGCTCCTACCTGTGCTACCTGTCATATGAGCGCAACTTCAAAACAAAAAGTTACCCATGATGTTGGCGACAGACTTTCCTGGAATTTACGTCCTCCAGTGAGTAAACCAAAAGAAAACTCCAAAGCCAATCGGGAAAAAATGATGGATGTTTGTCAGGCATGTCATGGGAAACGGTTCGCAGATGGTTTTTACCGTCAGTTTGATGGAGTAGTAAATCTCTATGACGAGAAATTTGGTAAACCAGCAAAAGAAATATTTGCAATTCTCAAAAAGAATAAATCATTGAAAAATCAGGCATCATTTTCTAATGATGTTGAGTGGCTTTACTGGGAACTCTGGCACCATGAAGGAAGAAGAGCACGACATGGGGCAGCAATGATGGCTCCTGACTATACTTGGTGGCACGGAATATATGAAGTCGCTAAACATTTTTACATGAAATATATACCAGCAGTAAGAAAGCTTGATGATAAAGAGGCAAATGCTTACATAGACAAGCTTTTAGAAAGTGACTGGCATAAATGGTTTAAAAATAGCAGCAAAGAGACACAGGATGCATTAAAATCCGGAGCAACAGCAAAAAGTTATGAAGGACTTTTTGTTCCACCTTGGGAACGTAAATAATTTCATGTTGGGAGGTTAGAAGGTTTGATCGTTACTCAATGTAACGTTCTTACTTTTTAACCTTTTAAGATTTCAACCTTCTAACTTTTCTACAGTCAATGAATGAACAAGGATTTACCGGTTATGTAAGAAACCTTCTTCTGAGGTTAACGGCAAACCCTATCAGTGCGACTGGAACGATTCTCGGTGTTTCTGTTCTTATTATTTTTACACTGTTTATGCTTACCTACATGGTAAGTGCCGAGGCTGTTAATCCCTACTATGGAGCATTGGTATTTCTCGGTTTTCCTGCCTTTATTATTTTTAGTATTCTTCTTATTTTTCTGGGAAAGCTTCTTTTAAAAGATAAACCCCACGAAGATATTTTCTGGTTTAAATACTTTAAGTCCACTGACGAAAAAAATATTATTGCTGTTGTTGGGGTACTCATAGTTCTTGTCGTGGCTTTCTTTTCCATCAGCAACATGCAGGTAAGTAAATTCATGAATTCAACCAACTTTTGCGGTGAAACCTGTCACTTGGTAATGGAACCAGAGGCTGTTGCCCATAAGCATTCTCCCCATGCCAAAGTCGAATGTATTCAGTGCCATGTTGGTGAAGGGGTTGAAGGCTTTATTATGTCAAAGTGGAGGGGTATGTATCAGGTTTACTCTCTTACTTTTAATAAATTTTCAAAGCCAATTCCAACTCCAGTAGAAACCTTACCTTCATCTGAGGATACCTGTCTGGAATGTCACAATACAGCCCGTACTCAACATAAATCCATGAAGGTTTATTTCGATTATAAAAATGATGAAATAAATACTCCTTTGGTTTCAGCGATTACCCTCAACCTTGGAACATCAAAGGCTGGAGAGGCAAATGGAATTCACGCCCATAGTTCTTCAGATTTAAAAATTAAATACTTTGCGGAGGACGACAAAAGGCAAAATATCCAATGGGTTCAGGCAACGAAAAACAATACAACGAAAACATGGATGATAGAAGGAGTTCAGGAGCCGGAAATATTAAATATTGAGAAAACCAGTAAAGGAAGACCCATATACACCATCAAGGGAAAAGGAAAGTTGAGGGAAATGGATTGTGTAGATTGTCATAACAGGGTCGGGCATGATTTTGTCAGCGCAAAGACCATAGTAAATCGATTAATTGAACATAATAAGGTTCGTCAGACAATTCCCTTTGTAAAAAATGCTTCACAGGATATTTTGGAAAAACTGGCTGGAATGAACAAGGAATCCTTTGAGGAAACAATAAACAGGGAAGTTAACAGAAAATGGCCAACCCTTCAGGAAAGTGAAAAACTTGCAGTGCAACTTTTACAGGCAGCAAACACATATCTCTATCCAAGGATGAATATTACCTGGGATTCCTATAAAAGTATGCTGAGTCATCCCAATAGAGGAGAAGGTTGTTTTAGATGTCATAATCAAAGAATGAAGGACGAAAACGGAGTAAATTTAACTCAAGATTGCTCAACTTGCCATATAACGGTTGCAGACAAAATAACCCTCGAAGAATGGGAAGAGAAATATGACCTCCCCTTAAAGTAGTTCCGCTTGCTAAAATGTTTCATTAATTACTATTTATTTTAGGATAAGAAATTATGTTTCAATGTAATAGACATGAAACCATTGATCAAATCCACGACGAAATTCATAAAAGTGGCGTTCATGAATTCTCCCTTCCAGTAAAAGTACATTCTTTTTCCTATATTATTGGTGATGAAACAAAAGACAGGTCGGTTTTTTTCGAGGAGTTCATTTCCATCCTTGATACTTTAGAAATTTCCACCGAGTTTAGGAGTGTAACAGGTCGCTTTGGACAAGGGAGAAAGGATTATGGTGCAAAACAAGGACAAATTATTGTTACCTTTGAAATGCATTCACGATATTATGAATATCGTTTTTGGCAATTTCCCGGAACAGAAAACCGGGATGTGGGCTTTGGTCCGATTCAATGTCCAGCACCTCCTTTGAAGTTTTGTCCTATTGCTAAAAAACTCTCCTCATTGGATATTCTTATTACCGGTAAGAAGTTTCATTCAACACAGGACATATACAAGCAAATTGGGAGTTCAACTTTGTATGGAAGCAAAATCCTTGATTCATCGATAGAAGTTTTCACTGCCTTTTATCCAGATAATTACGATATGGAACGTTACCTTCTCTGGGCAGAAGAGGATAAAGATCTTATCAATAATATAGAGTTCATCGTTGAAAACATAGTTCGGATGGAAAACAGTTACCATTCCCTCCTTTTACCGTTACCTGAATTTTATGAAGGACTAGAGAAGGTGCATAAGCTTGAACAAGAGTTGGCGGGGAAAATGGATGAAATAAATGATCAGCTGGAGCAGTCAAACACGGAACAAATGAAAAAGTGGCTTCGTGGATTAACCTCGAAAATGGCTGAAGTAACCCATGTTTATGAAAAGCTGGGACATTCAATATCTTCCACTCCAACCTACGAAAAAATTAATTTTAAAACAATTGAACAACTCAAGGAAAAACCATTATCAAACATAAAACCTCTCTCTGAATTTCTGACAAGAAAAACAATGTTTATCAGCACTGATTACTCCAGCTTTATGAAAAGAATAGAAAGTTTAGGGAAGGGAATCTCTGATATTATTACTATTCTCAGGGCAAAAGTTGATATAAATCAACAGGAACAAAATCTAAAACAATTGAGCAATATGGAACAATCTGCTAAAACTCAAATAAAGCTTCAGGAAATGGTTGAGGAAATTTCGTTAATTATACTTTCTTACTATATGACGGGGCTTGCCAACTACATCTTTAAATTTCTTGAACAAAAAGGAGTTATTGGAGACTCTCTCCTTTTTACTGTTTGCTTTATTCCGGTTGCGTTTCTTAGTTCTTATTTAATTACCAAAAGAGTCAAGAGAATAATTCTTAATAAATGAAAAAGGAAAACTCATTATAGATTCGTTTTCACGATTGTTTGAATCTTCTCAACAAAGTCCTTAACCTTAAAGGGCTTAGCAATTGTATCGATATACTTTATATTACTAATGCGGTTGTAGTTTTTGTCGTTTAAATGGACTGAGACAATCACTATTTTCAGTTCGGGGTATTTACTGTTTAATTTACTGCATACTTCAAACCCATCAATTTCTGGCATTTCAAGGTCAAGAAGAACTAAGTCAGGTTTTATTTTGTCAATTTCAATCAGTGCCTCAATTCCAGATTTGTAAGGAAAAAGCTCAAACATTTCGGTGTTTGGCGAGTATTTAAAGGCACTTTCAATTAGGTCAACAATACCTTGGTCATCATCTATCAGAACAATTTTGACCTTGTTGGAGCTTTCTTCATCAATAAGTTTTTGAAGTTCAGAAGGAATAGGCATTTTGTATTCCTTCAAGAAATCATGAACAAAGGGAATAGGGATTTTATATCTTTTACTGGGAAGGGGAATTGATTTAAGCTTGTCTTCTTTAAGCCATTTCAGTACAAGTGATTGGCTTACATTTAAAATACGGGCAAGCTTGTTGGTTGTCAACGCATTTTTGTACATACAATCCTTAATTTACCTGTTTTGCAACATTAACCTTAGTGCATTAAGTTTGATAAAACCTTCAGCGTCTTTTTGATTATAAACCTCATCAGCTTCAAATGTTGCGTGAGCCTCAGAATATTTGGAAAAAGGAGATTTTCTGCCGGCTGTGATGACGTTTCCCTTATAAAGTTTGATTCGAACCGTTCCCGTTACTTCCTGCTGTGATTGATCAATTGCTGCCTGCATGGTTAAACGTTCTGGAGCAAACCAAAAACCGTTGTAAACAAGTTGTGCATATTTTGGTACGAGAGAGTCTCTGAAAGCCATTACTTCTCTGTCAAGGACAAGCGATTCCAATGTTCTTCTGGCTTTGTAAAGAATAGTTCCGCCAGGAGTTTCATATACTCCGCGGGATTTCATGCCAACAAACCGATTTTCAACCAAATCAACTCTGCCAACACCATGTTTTCCTCCAAGTCGGTTTAATTCCTTTAAAAGAGTTGCAGGACTAAGTTTATTACCATTAATGGAAACAGGGTCACCTTTTTCGAAATCAATTTCAACATATTCAGCTTCGTCAGGAGCTTTTTCTGGTGAGACGGAAAGAACAAACATCTCTTCATCAGGTTCACTCCAAGGGTCTTCAAGAATTCCTCCTTCAAAGCTAATATGAAGAAGGTTTCTGTCACAGGAATATGGTTTCGCTTTTGAAGCAGTTACAGGAATATTATGTTTTTCAGCATAATTCAGAAGAGATTCTCTTGAATTCAAATCCCATTCTCTCCAGGGAGCAATGATTTTAATTCCGGGATATAAGGCGTAACAGGTAAGTTCAAAACGAACCTGATCGTTTCCTTTTCCTGTTGCACCATGAGCGACATGTGTCGCTCCGGTTTTTCGTGCAATCGCTATTTGTTCCTGAGCTATTAAGGGGCGAGCAATGGATGTTCCCAGAAGGTATTCACCTTCATATATGGCGTTTCCCCTAAACATGGGAAATACGAAATCCTTTACGAACTCTTCTTTGAGGTCAGATATAAATACTTCAGAGGCACCGCACTTTTTGGCTTTTTCTTCAACACCGGTTATTTCTTCTTCCTGTCCCAGATCAGCAAGGTAGCAAATAACGTCGAGATTTTTTTCCTCTATAAGCCATTTGAGGATAACGGAGGTATCAAGTCCTCCAGAATAGGCTAGTACAACTTTTTCTTTCATTAGTCTTTAAGTAAATCATGTTTAGAAACAATTCCCACCAATTTCCCATCTTTCTGCACTAATAAATAGTCAACATTTTTATCAAGCATTAATTGACGGGCATCAAAAATAGAGTCTTCCTGATCAATATTTTCAGTGCTTTTATTTACGTAACCTTCCAATTTTGCTTCCTTTGCATCAATACCTTCCGCAACGACTTTACAAACAATATCCCGTTCAGTGATAAGTCCTTCAGTAGCATCACCATTTTTGATAACAAGACTACCAATCGCTTTTTCCTTCATGAGTTTTGCTGCATCATAAACAGTATTATTAACGTCTATAGAAACCAAGTTTGTTGACATTGTTCCGCCAACGGAAAGTAATGTAAAAGACATAGAGTCTCCTTTCTCTAAGAGAATTTAGTTAAAGTATAAAAAAATGAATACCTTACCATAGAGTTGGGGAAAACACATAATTATACCTGCCAAGAAAAGGTTTGATGGTATGAATATTTGAAGGTGGAAGACTGCTTTCCGTTCATGCGTGAGCCTCTATTCCCACTCGATAGTTGATGGTGGTTTTGAACTAATATCATAAACAACTCTGTTAATTCCTTTAACCTCGTTAATAATACGATTGGATATTTTGTTCAGCAAGGGATAAGGAAGGTGACAGAAGTTTGAGGTCATGCCATCGCTGCTTTCAACGGCTCTTACAACACAGGTGTTTTCGTATGTTCTTGCATCTCCCATTACACCAACACTTTTTACGGGTAAAAGTACAGCAAATGATTGCCATATTTCTTCATATAACCCCGCCTTTTTTATTTCTTCCAGAACAATAGCATCTGCGTCTCTTAATGAATTGAGTTTTTCTTTTGTTACACCTCCAAGAATTCTAATGGCAAGACCTGGTCCTGGAAAAGGCTGACGCTGTATAAAATCCTTTGAAATTCCAAGCTCTACACCAACCTTTCTTACTTCATCCTTAAAAAGCTCTCGAAGAGGCTCAATGAGTTCAAACTGCATATCTTTGGGAAGTCCGCCAACATTGTGGTGACTTTTTATGACAGCAGAAGGACCTTTTACCGAAACCGATTCAATAACATCAGGGTATAGGGTTCCCTGTACGAGAAATGAAACGCCTCCTGTTTTCTTTGCTTCCTCTGCAAATATTTCAATAAAAGTATTTCCAATAATTTTTCTTTTTTGTTCCGGATCATCAATATCTTTAAGACGGGAAAGAAAAAGTTCGGAAGCATCAACAAAGTCAACGTTTAGTCCAAGTTTTTCACGAAGCATGTAAAGCACTTTTTCTGCTTCACCTTTTCTTAAAAGCCCGTTATCAACGAAGACCGACGTTAATTGATCTCCTATTGCTTTATGGGTGAGAAAGGAAGAAACGGTTGAATCAACCCCGCCGCTTATTGCAGAAATGACCTTTTTATCACCAACTATATTTCGGATTTCCTTAACGGTCTCGTCAATAAATGAGGACATTGACCAATCAGGTTTAATTTTGCAAATTTCAAAAAGAAAATTGGCAATTATTTTTTTTCCAGCTTGAGTATGAGTAACTTCTGGATGAAACTGAAGTCCGTAAAAGCCCAGCTTTGGTGCTTCAACTGCAGCAAAAGGACAGGTTTCGCTCTTGAGAACTGCATGGAAATAATCAGGCAATATAGAAACAGTATCTCCATGACTCATCCAGACACTATTCTCCTCTTCGACATTAACACCCTTCAATAATAAACTTTCTTCTTCAACTCTTGTCACATGAGCAAGTCCGTATTCCCTTATTTCACTGGAAACGATTTTTCCGCCGAGAACATTTACCGAGACCTGCATTCCATAGCAAATGCCAAGAACCGGAACATTTAATGTAAATATTTCTCTATCAACAGAAAGAGCATCAGGTGTGTTTACGCTGTCTGGACCCCCAGAAAGGATTATTCCTGAAGGCATTTTATTCTTAATTTGCTCTACCGAAAAGGTGCAGGGAACAATTTCAGAATAAACATTGTTTTCACGGATATTTCTGGCAATTAACTGGGTATATTGTGACCCGAAGTCAAGAATCAGTATATAGCTTTTATGTTTCATAGAAAAAATTGGGAGGGCTAGGAATCACCAAGCTTGTAGTTGGATGTTTCCTTTGTGATTATTACATCATGTACATGACTTTCTCTTAGTCCAGCCGTTGTAACCTGATAGCATTTAGATTTTTTTTGTAAGGTTGGTATATCTTTTGAGCCGCAGTATCCCATTCCGGCACGAAGTCCTCCCATAAGTTGATGAACAACTTGAGAAACTGTTCCTTTGTATGGAATTCTTCCTTCAACACCTTCTGGAACAAGCTTTTGCTGATTTTTTTCATGCTCCTGAAAATAACGGTCAGAGCTTCCTTTTGACATGGCACCAATGGAGCCCATACCTCGATATTCTTTGTAGTTTCTTCCTTGAAAAATGATTTTTTCTCCCGGGCTTTCCTCTGTTCCGGCAAAAATACTTCCAATCATTACTGTTGAAGCACCACATGCAATTGCTTTGGTAATATCACCGGAAAACTTAATGCCACCATCTCCGATGATGGGAACCCCTAACTTATGAGCTGTTTCATAACATTGCATAATTGCAGAAATTTGAGGTACGCCAACCCCGGCAACAATTCTTGTTGTACAGATGGAGCCAGGACCAATGCCAACCTTAACAGCATCAACTCCTGCTTCGATTAATGCTTTTGTTGCTTCGGAGGTTGCAACATTCCCTGCAACAACATCCACCTTATATTTTTTCTTTATTATTTTTACCGCTTCAATCACACCTCTTGAGTGTCCATGAGCTGTGTCAACAGTAATGAGATCAACCCCTGCATCCACAAGATTTCCAGCTCGTTCTATACCCTCCTCACCAGTTCCAACAGCACCACCAACAATTAAACGTCCATATTGATCCTTTGCTGCACGGGGAAAGTCTTCTACTTTCTGGATATCTTTTATAGTAATCATTCCTTTCAGGTTACCTTGAGCATCAACGATAGGAAGTTTTTCAATCTTGTTTTTCTGAAGTATTTTTTTGGATTTTTCCAGCGTTATTCCTACTTTTGAGGTAATGAGGTGAGTTGTCATATGCTTTGACACCTTATCTGTCGTTTTGGTGAGAAAACGAAGATCACGGTTACAAAGAATTCCAACAAGTACACCATTTTTTGTTACGGGAATTCCAGAAATATTGTATTTTTTCATAACGGCAAAAGCATCACCAATTGTATTGTCCGGGCTTAGAGTAATTGGCTTAACAATCATGCCCGTAACATAGCGTTTTACCTTGGCAACTTCGTCCACTTGCTGCTTTATTGACATGTTTTTATGTATAACGCCAACACCGCCTTCTTGAGCCATGCTAATTGCCATTTGATGTTCCGTCACCGTATCCATTGGAGCAGATATTAGTGGGGTATTAATTTTGATGTTTTTTGTAATATTGGAGCTTATATCTGTGTCTTTTGGAAGCACTTCCGAGTAAGCGGGGACGAGAAAAATATCGTCAAAGGTCAGTCCGGTTCCTAGAAGTTTCATGGCGAGCTTTTTAGGGGTTAAAAAGCTTGAGATTATACCATGTTGCACTTCTTCATCGGTAAATTTTGGATTGAAAAAATGGCACGCTCATTCGTTCTGGAGGGAAATTCTCACTCACCCGTGTTGAGGATGAGTGAATATTGAATTTTACCTTTATTATTTTGCCGCTTCTTCAAGTTTGTTAATCATCTGCGAAACAGCATTGTACTGAGTTGTTTTCCAAAAGAATGTCCCATCAGGTTTTAAAACAACAAAAAATGGTAGCCCTACATTTAATTCTCTATAGCTCTTTATCTTCTTGTATTCTTCAAAAGCTTTGTCAGTATCATAAACCTTAAGTAAAACAGTTTTTTCAAGTGCTTTATTTAAATCTTTATTTGTAAGGCTCATATCGGCAAATGCAATACAGTTGGCACACCAATAGGCAAAGAAATCAATAAAAACAGGTTGATTTAACCTTTTCGCTTCTTGAAGGGCATTATCATAACTTCGATACCATTTAAGGTTTCCATGTTCTTCGACAGAACTACCAGCTTCTGTAGAAAGACTTTTTCTCTTGTCAGAGAAGTGGTTCATGGTAATAGAAAAAGCGTATAGACCTACTACAAGCAAAACAACGGATGAAATAAGTGAAAATTTATTTTGAAAGTAGTTTTGTTTTTCTTTAAAGATTAAATAACCTGCTGCAATAATAAATGCTCCGCCAATAATTCCTCCGTTATAAACTTCAACATCGATGCCGGCAGCACCCAAACCTTTGTAGAGGTAAATGTATGCAATGTATAAAATAATAATTCCCAGTGCATACTTAACATATACCATCCACATTCCTGATCGGGGTAACTTATTTCCAATAGTACCTATGAGAAGAAAAGGAATGCCTAATCCAATACCAAACCCAGCCATGACAATACTTCCCTGTAAGGCAATTTCTGCTTTTTTCATAAAGGTAATTTGCTCTCCAGAGGCGACAAGAACATTGGTAAGTTCAGCAATTTTATCTGCAATTTGAAGCAAAATAGAGAAAATAACGGGTCCCACACAAGGAGAAACTATTATGCCGGCAGCAACTCCCATTAAAATCGTTCCAAAATAGCTTGATTTTTTTGATGATGCACTATTTACTTTTTCAGACAATTCATCAAAAAAAGAAAAACTGAAGAAATCAAACATTGCAAGGGCGAACATAAGAAAAAATAGTGCAAGAAATATATTCACGCTTGCACTTTGCATGATAGAGCTAAGCATACCTCCTGTCATTCCGGCAACAAAGCCAAGCATAAAGTAGGTTATAACAATGCCAACAAAATAGGCTACAGAGTGGAACCATCCTTCTCGTTTATCTCCATTTCCTCTGGCTGTGAGAATTGCATAAGTAATTGGCATCATGGGATACACACACGGTGTTGCTGCAGCAAGGAGTCCGGCAAGTAATACAATAAAAAATGCTACAAAAATATTTTGAGAATTTTCCTGGTATGTTGCGGTAACCCATTCACCAAAGCTCATATTGTTTTTATCAAGAGAAGAATTTTGAGTTTTTCCTTCTGAAAATATCAGAGTTAGGTCTTCCTTTTGAGGAGGAAAGCATATTTTGCTTTCATCGTTACACATCTGAGACATAACTGTTACGGGGATTGTTTGAACATCTCCTTTATCCCATTTTATTGAGTAACTATAAACACCAACGCCACGCAATACCTGAGCTTTTACTTCATTATCCCTAGCTCCATCTGGTTTGCTGACAGGCAAAATAGTGATGCCTTCTTGCGGTAAAGAAAAGTTGATAGTAACGGGAATAAAATAACCCTCATCTCCCTCATTAACATACGCATGATTATTTTGCGGAACTTCTACAATGACATTGAAAAGCGTATCTTTCCCTTTTTTTATGTTAAGTTCGGCTGGAGTGATACTTGATTTAACTTTATCAGAAGCAAAAGAGTTGTCAGAAGCTAAAAAGGTTATAACAACCGCAAAAATGAGAGTGAAAAAAAGGTTTGCATATATGCCTCTTAAGCCTTGACGATATATTGATTGTTTATGTCTGTTCATTAATGATAGATTTAGTTAAATAAATATTTTTTAGGAGGTGAGTGATTATATTTGATTTACTTATAGGAATTTTATTTCGTAAATTTTAAGATTTATTTTTGATAGTTACAATGTAGTTTGTTTTCATAAATAGAGAAACTCTTACCATATCAACAATTAACTGGTTACTATTGCAAAAGTAATCTTACTTACTGGTATATTTTTCTCATTAAAATTATTAAATATCCTATTATTTTGCTCTATTTTTTTTTTTGCTAATTTTAGCAAATTGTATTTTATAATATCGCCTTTTTAAAACCATTATTAACTTTTTGTTAGGAATTCATAATTATGAATATTTTAAAAACCACACTTCTTATATTGTCAATTTTTCTCTTTCCACAGATAGGTTCTGCTTACTACACTCTTGGAGCACAAACAGGGTCTTCTGGCTATAATGGAGATACTTATGGTTCAAGTGCTTGTGCTTTTAGCGGTTGTCATACAGGATCGACTTTAAATGGCGGAGGCGGGGCATTAAGTATTTCAGTTCTTGACTCATCAAATAATGCTGTTACTTCTTATACCGCAGGTGCCACCTATACCGTAACGGTTGCGATTACTCATTCTGGAGCATCCCGGTATGGTTTTCAGGCAAGAACAGTTGATACAACAACAGGTGCAAGTTCAGGAACTCTTGCTGTTTCAAATTCCACAACTACTCAGTTAGACACAAACACTTCTTATATTGAATTTAAAAATGATGCTACAGGGTCTGCAACATCATCTTGGTCTTTTAATTGGGTTGCACCATCTACTGCATCAAATAGCATAACATTTCATGCTGCAGGTGTTGCCGGGAATGGCAATGCAACTTCAACTGATGATAGTGCATATTCATCATCAAAAACTTTAACAGCAGGTTCTACCACAACTCTTACAGCCCCAACGGGTTACAGTGCAACGGTAAGTGGAAGTTCAGTAGCTACAAGTTGGACTGCTGCAAGTGGAGCATCTGGCTACAAAGTGTATTACGGAACAACATCAGGAACATACATAAATGCATCAACTGGTGTTAACTTAGGAAACAGAACGTCTTTTACCTTTAACAATATTCCTGCAGGAACATACTATTTGGCCTTAAAATCGTATGACAGTTCTGGTAACTTAAGTAGCTATTCAAGTGAAATTTCGGTAACAGTCACGTCAACAACTCTTGCTGCTCCAACAAACTATTCTGCTACAGTTAGTGGAAGTTCAGTTGCTACGAGTTGGACTGCTGCAAGTGGAGCATCAGGTTATAAGGTATATTACGGAACAACTTCAGGAACGTATATCAATGCATCAACGGGAGCTGATTTAGGAAACAGAACATCCTTTACCTTTAACAATATTCCTGCTGGAACATACTATATTGCTCTGAAATCGTATAACAGTTCAGGTACATTAAGTAGCTATTCCAGTGAGGTAACCGTAGTC
>JADGAW010000179.1 GCA_015231815.1 Nitrospinota bacterium | reverse complement strand
TGTTGTGTATTTTGGAGTCAGGGTGAATATATTCCACACTACCCGTTAATATTAAAAGAATGTAGTCACTTCTGTGTCCTTTTTTCTGAATAATGGTTCCTGAATTAAAATATTCGAGGTTGGAGTTTAAAAGTCCCCGGATTTTCGTGAAGGGCAGGGTTGGAAAAAATTCACTTAAATATTGAAAAGAAAGCCTTCTATTGTAATCAAGGGCGTTTAATGAAAGGACATCAACAGCACCAAAGACCGCCTGAGAACCTATTTCCTTTTCTTCGTTGGTAAGTTGTCGTGCTGTATGGGCAAGAATGATTTTTTCCGACTGATCTTCCTTGAAGTCAATTGCTCTGCCATGAATGAGTCCACCTCCAATATCTATTTTCTTCAAGTCCACCGGAATGAGGTAACTTGCTTTGAAGTCTTCATAAACTTCTTTGGAATCCAATCCGGCAAGGTGAGCATCTTTTAACATAGTTTGAAGGGTATCGAGGGATACAATATCTGCTAAATGAGCATAGGTTTTATAGCCCTTGTCGTCCAGCACCCGAAACATAAAGATATTTGTTTCCAGTGGATGTGGAGAATACATCGGCATAATTTCCAATCCATCATAGTCGTACCAAGAGTTAAAGGTGAGATCGTGAACCTCAAAGTATTCCTCGAACTTGCTTTCGTTAATTGACATTAGGGCAGAAAGTTTTTTTGCCACTGAAGCCCGAATAAGAGGTGTTGCAAAATATTTAATTTTTCGTCCAGACATCATAAGAGCCGGAAGTCCGGCAAAATGGTCATCATGGGCATGAGTATGAAAAATTCCTTTAATTTCACTAACATCAATACCAAAGGAGCGTAGGGTGTAATAGATGTTAGGGCAGGCATCAATAAGGTAAATATCTCCCTGGTAAATTAATATACTTGACATGCTTTGGCGCTTCACATCCCAGCCATCTCCTTCTCCGGAATGAATGACAGCAAAATATTCCCGCCTGATTTGTTGAAACCCTAATGTGTATGGTGGTTCATAAGCTTCATCAGGGTTCAGGTTAAGGTCAACTTCGGTTGTATTGTCTTTAAATTCAATGGTGTATTTATTAAAACCACTTCTTTCAATATAAACGCCGTTTTTAATCTCAACTCGGTTCTTTTCCACAACAACTGGATCAATGAAGTCCTTTGAATCCTGTATTTTGCCAAAGGCAAATTTCAGTTTCAGGAACATCATCATATTTGCTTCTTCTTCTGTACAACCTACGTCCATGAGTTCTTTTTTTGAAACAAGTCCGTAATTTCCCCGGTAAATATAATCCATCTGTGCTTCTACCTGTTCTTTTGAACCTACGAGAATTGGCTTTTCTCCTGTATTATTCGGGTGGTTTGGCAATATCATTCCCTGTCGATATAACATTTGAAGTACCGGGAACTCAGCAATATTAGAAAATTTACCATTTTGAATTAAAACATCTGATAAAAGAATAACGTTAGGGCCTGTCTCAGTAACGATATTCCCCTTTTTTTCTTCAGTAATATAGCCCTGAAGCATTAAGTGTTTTACAATATCTGCCGGACAGCCGCAGAGGATATTAACTCCGGCTTCAGGTATCTGAACCCAATAAACTCCATTAATGATTTTTGTTGTTTTGAGGTTCTTTAATGCTTTTTGCAGTTCCTTTTGTGTTTCCAGCAGTTCCTTGGTTCGTACCTCAACAAAACCCTCCAGAGTAAGGTTATGGTATGCAATGGTTAGTTGGGTCTCTACTCTTGCAAGTAAGATTGTTGCTTTAACAGGTTTGTAAATGTAATCAACTCCTCCCATTTCAAGACCTTTTGTCTCTTCATCTGTTTCTGTTTTTGCAGTTAGGAAAATGATGGGAATATCCCTTGTTGTATCGTTTTCTTTTAAGAGCTTACACACTTCATAGCCATCGATTCCAGGCAACATAATATCGAGAAGTATAAGGTCAATTTCCTTTCGGGAGAAAGCAACCTCAAGTGCTTTTTCGCCAGTTTCCGCAATGATGGTTTTGTATTTTGGGGATAAGATTTTTTCGACCATGCTGGCGTTGACAGGAGAATCTTCAACGATTAGGATTGTTTGTTTTGTGCGTTTCGTCATTGTTTTCTTCCCTTATTTCAATGAGGGCTAAAAAGTGTTTGATATTAAAGGAATATCTTCTGTCTTTTACCTTAATGTTCAAGATGAAAAGAAAAGATCCTTTTCGGTAAAAAGGAACTTTATAAATTATGCTTCAATTGAGCACAAATGGATACTATTATTACACCTTTTTATCATTTAAGACAATTAAAAAATGTGGGTAAATGTAATTTCATCAGAGAATTATTCGTATCAAAATAAATAATGAAAGAATCAAGGTTCCGAATTGTGAAAATTTTGCAGCAAAGGGCTCGTTGAGATTAATTATTTTCCATATCAACGCTGTTAAAGATAAGAATAAAAAAGGAATGTTCAACCCCAAAACATAAAGAAACCATGCTAACAAAGGAAAATCATCAAGAGTGGAAATGTGGGCTACTTTTTCACGAATACAGGGAGCAAATAGTGAAGAAATAACCAGTCCTCCCATAAAAACAATAAAGAATATAAATGGAGTTGAGTAATGGGGTGAGTTTCTTGTTCTCATGGTAGCTAAAAGAGCTAGTACCAATAAAACTCCGGCAGAAATTCCCATTATCTTTCGGTTATTAATATAAAAACTTGTTATTTCTTCTCGGGGAAATGAAAGGGCAAGGTAAACAAGGTCAATGCCAATGAGAAAAAAGATGGTAAAAGCAAAAAGAAAGGTAAGAGTGCTTTTAAAAGAGGTACTTCTCTTTTGAATTTTTTCTTGACTAAGAAGTACAAGAAAGGTGAGAAACACTGGAATAACAGGATAAAAGCACATTTCTTTTGCTGAAATAATTCCGTCAACAAATATTTGTACAAAAAATGAATTCATAAACGCATTTTAGAGGTAATAGAGAGTTTTTCAGAAGATTTTTTTGATATTTTATCCTGAATTATAAACCTTTTCTGAGGTTAGGATTTCGTTGAAAGGTTGAGCAGTTGCCAAATGAACTCGCTTTTACAATGAATTCTTTTTTTATTGCTGCCAGGGCTTTATGAGGCGAAAATCAATTTTCAAATGAGAAAGAATACGGTCAACCATAAAATCAATTAAATCATTAATGCTTTGAGGCTTATGATAAAAACCAGGGGAAGCAGGAATTATAGAAACATTCATCTTTGAAAGTGTTAATAAATTTTCCAGATGAATTACGTTAAGAGGGGTTTCCCTTGGAACCACAATAAGGTTTCTTTTTTCCTTAAGAAAAACATCTGCTGCTCGGGTAATGAGATTATCAGCAATACCGTTGGCAATTTTCCCTACGGTACAAAGAGTTGCAGGAATAATAACCATGCTTTCGTAACTTGCTGAACCACTTGCTGGTGGGGTATAGAAATCGTCATTACTGAAAACAGTGCAATTAAGGTTGGTGAAATAGTCCTTGTTGATATTAAGTTCATCATGAAGAAGCTTTTCTGCAACATCAGAAAAAATAATGTCCGGGGGAGTATTGAGTTGATTGCATAAAACATCAACCAGCCCTTTTGCGTAAATAATTCCGCTGGCTCCTGTTATTGCAATAAGGGTATTACTTGTTGTCATTAGATTCTTGCATTCCCGGTTCAAAAACAGCTACAGCGTTTCGTCCCTTTTTCTTAATTGCGTAGAGTGCCGAATCAGCTTCATTAATGAACGTATCGCTGTTAAAACCCAGTTCTATCATATCTCTTGAGGCAAGACCAATGCTCACAGACATTTCAATAGATTTGCCCTCAAACTCCATAGGAAGTTCCGTTACATTGGTATTTAACTTTTTTGCAAGAGCAAGTGCATCTTCCTCATTTGTGTTGGGAATAATGATGCAAAATTCGTCCCCGGCAAATCGGCAGATAAAATCGCTCTTTCTAAAGCTTCCATGCATTATTTCGCTGATGTGGCAAAGAGCTTGATCCCCGGCAAGGTGTCCGTAGGTGTCATTGATTTTCTTGAAGAAATCCAAGTCAATAATAAGAAGTGATATTGGTTCATCATAGCGTTTCGAGCGTTCAATTTCCTTTGATAAAAACTCGTACATTATGTTTCTGTTGTAAAGTCCGGTTAAGGAATCGATTGCAACCATTCTGCGTATTTGGTCCTCTTTTTCCTTAATTCTCAGAGCAACGTTAATCCGGGCAATAAGTTCCACGGGATTAAAAGGTTTTTTTATGAAGTCATTAGCACCAATTCTTAAACCCTCTGCTATTTCAGCAACTGCTACATGCACTGCAGAAATAAAAATTACCGGTATATGGGAGGTGTTTTCATCTTCTTTAAGTTCTTTGCAAATATCAAAGCCTGATTTAGGCATCTGAACATCAAGTAATATAACGGAAGGAGATATTTCCCGAATAAATTCCACAGCATTCTCGCTATCGGTTGATGTCCTGACATCATAGCTTTCATCTTTGAGAACTAAATGAATGAAAAGGTTATTTTCTTCCTGATCATCTATTGCGGCAATAACAACTTTTTCTTCGGTATTGTTTTCCATAAAGACTTTATTCTCTTGTTAAATCATTGAAATAATTCAGATAATATTACCATACATCATAAATTACCTTTTTATACACCAACTGTTCTACCCTTTCACCCATCAACCCTCTCACTCTTCTACCCTTCAACTCCTTAACTCTTCTACCCAAGATCAAAGCCCAAAGGCATGAAGGTAGAGAAGGGCAATAACGCCAATAATTTGCATTACATAGAGGATTCGAACAAGTTTGTGGAGCATATTAAAACGGGATCTCTTTACCTCTCCATCTTCTGCCGGGACATCAAAGGTTTCTATTTTTTCCATCATTTTGTATAAACGCTTAGAGCAAATTTTTCCAAAGATGAAAAAATGCAGCACGGAAATATAAACTGCCCACTCAAAATATTGATAGCTGTATTCAAGTTGTCGTTTGAGAATAAAAACAAAGAGCATACAAATAACCACGACCCTGATAAGAATATCTTCCCGTTTCAGAATTGCTGTTGTAAGAGCAGAAGCTTCGTCACGACTCTTAATGTGTTTGAAAATATAAGGAACGGC
>JADGAW010000178.1 GCA_015231815.1 Nitrospinota bacterium | reverse complement strand
TCAAAGCTTGTCCCATCAATTATCTGATTCTATCTCTATTTTTCAGTTGGTATTATAAAGCACCTAACATTTTCTTAATCGAGGGTTTGACGGTATCGCTTGATAGCTACCGACAGGGCAACCGTCAGAAAAAGAATTATTGCCCCGAGTTCCGGAAGAATTTCCATAAAACCCGTTCCTTTTAAAAGAATCCCCCTGATTATACGTAAGAAATGAGTCAATGGTAGTATCTCCCCAAGGCTTTGAGCCCAGCCCGGCATTCCCCTAAAAGGAAACATAAACCCTGATAGCAAAAGTGAGGGAAGAAAGAAGAATACTGCCATCTGCATTGCCTGAAGCTGGTTTTTCGCCAAAGTTGAGAAGGTTATGCCCATCGAAAGGTTTGCCAAAATGAAAACAAGGGAAACCATAAAGAGTAAAACAAGATTCCCAACCATGGGAACTTCAAACAGCAACTTCGCAGCTATTAGGATTACGCTCATCTGAAGATACCCCACGATAATATAAGGAATGATTTTTCCAGTAATTACCTCCGCAGGCTTAACCGGGGTGGAGAGGAGGTTCTCCATCGTTCCCCTTTCCCGCTCGCGGGTCATTGCCAAAGCGGTAATAACAACCATAGTAAGGGTCAGCACGACCCCCATAAGACCAGGGACAATGTTATATTGGGTTATTCCCTCAGGGTTATATTCTCGGTGAAGAAGGAACTCAAAAGGGGAAGAACCAGATTGCAAGAAGCTCAGGGAACCTTTTATATCCTGTTGAATTGCGTTTTGGGAAAGAACAGACAGTGCACCTAAGGCGTTACTGGTTGCTGCCGGGTCTGTAGCGTCTGCCTCAATTAATACCGTTGGCGTCTCACCCCGGACTAACTTTTTCGAAAAATCCTCAGGTATTGTTACCAAAAATTGCGCCTCACCATACCTCAACAATTCCCTTCCCTCGTAAACCGTGGAAACGTTTTTTACTAATTTAAAGTAATCGCTGTTTTGCATCGCACTTACAATTGAGCGGGCAAAGGGAGAATTGTCAGCGGAGATTACAGCGGTGGGGAGGTGCTTTGGATCAGAGTTGATGGCAAAGCCAAAAAGAATTGTTTGCATAATAGGGATACCAATCATCATGGCGAAGGTAACCCTGTCTCGTCGCATCTGGATAAACTCCTTAGAAATAACCGCCCAAAAACGGGAAAAGGAAAAGAACTGCTTCATTTAATTTTCTCCTTAACCGTTGCCATGAGACTTATAAAGACATCTTCAAGACCTGGTTTTATTTCCTCACACTGGTAACCACGATGTTGAATGGAAAGTATGCTTTCCCCAATTAATCCTCTGTTTTTCCCGCTAACATGAAGAGTGTTGCCAAATGCTGCCACCTGATTAACTCCAGGAAGTTGTTTTAACTCTGCGACAAGTCCTCCAAGGTTTTCTCCACGAATTCTCCATGACGAGATGCCAGAAGCTTGAACAATATCCTCACCTGTTCCCTCTACGAGAATGTTGCCGTAAGCAATGTAAGCGAGTCTATTGCATCGTTCCGCCTCATCCATATAGTGGGTGCTAACAAGAGTGGTGATGCCCTCTTCCGCTAAAAGGTGAATCTCGTCCCAAAATTCTCGGCGAGCCTTTGGGTCAACCCCTGCTGTAGGCTCGTCTAAAAGGAGAAGCTTTGGTTCATGAAGCAAACAACTTGCGAGGGCTAGTCGTTGTTTCCAACCACCGGAAAGTTGTCCTGCCAGTTGGTCACTCCTATCAGTCAAACCAAGGCGAAGGAAACTTTTTTCCACCTTTTCCTTTCTTTTTTCAACCTCGTAAATGCGGGCGATAAAATCAAGGTTTTCTCGAATGGTAAGATCTTCATACATACTAAATCGCTGGGTCATGTAACCAACGTTCCTCTTTACTTCGTTTGATTCGGTAAGAACATTTTTCCCTAGACAAACACCTTCCCCGGCATCGGGTTGAAGCAACCCGCAAATCATGCGAATAGTAGTGGTTTTACCACTACCGTTTGGTCCCAGAAACCCGCATATTTCCCCTTTTCTGACCTTTAAGGAAATTCCATTGACCACAGTTTTGTCTCCAAACCGTTTCGTCAGACCTTTTACATCAATTACCAATTCATCATTTTTCATAGGGGTTTTACAAAACTCGTTTATAAATTCTTTAAGGAGTCGATGGATAATGGATCAATTATTTTTCGAACTACAAGCCTTTATCCATGAGGGTCACGTCAACGGGTTGCCCCGGATGAAGCCCTTGGCGGCTCTTTTCATTCGGGATGGCCTCAACGAGAAAAACTAACTTAGAGCGAGCCTCTTTACTGTATATAATTGGCGGGGTAAACTCTGCTTTAGGTGAGATAAAAGAAATCTTCCCAACCATGGAGGAAGAGCAAGCATCACATGAGAAGGAAATCGCTTGCCCAACCTTTAGTTCTGCGATTTTGGTTTCCGGCACGAAAAACCTGATTTTGACCTCATTATCAAGAAGAAGGGAAACTACAGGTCGTCCCGGCTGAACCCATTCACCGACGTTATACAGAGTATCGAAAACTGTTGCCGCCTTAGAGGCAGCTTGTTTTTTCTCCTTGATTTGCCAATCGGCTTTTGCGACCATTACCCTTAACGCCTCGATTTCTGATTGGGCGGCAAGGATTTCATCAGGTCGAGCTCCCTGACGAGCCGTTTCCAACTGCGCCATAATTTCCTCTAATCTGCTTTTGTCTCGTTTATAGGTCGTTTCAGCAATGTCTAATGTTTCTGGTGAGATAATCTTGTTTTTGAAAAGGTTTCTTTTGCGTTTTAAGTCAAGTTCTGAAAGTCTTAAAGAGGATTTTGCCTGTTCTTTTGAGGCGGTTATCACCTCTAGCTCTGATGGACGCATTCCCTTTTGCATGTTATTCAAAAGTGCTTCCGCCTGATTTAGTTTCTTTACCGATTGCTCCTTTTGGAAAGATTCCTCCTCGAAATCTAAGGAGAAAAGAGGGTCTCCCGCCTTTACCTTTTGTCCTCTCTCCACACCAAGACTTGCCAGCTTTCCCCCAAACGGTGAAGACACATAAACGTACTCCCCTTCAATATAGCCTTGGTAAATGGTTTGTTTGGAATCACGAGAGCAAGAAGCGACAAAAAGGAACAGTATAATCAGTAAAAACCATGGTTTCCTAAAAGATTCGTTATTTTTTCTAGGGGCAAAGGAAACTTTTCGAAGGTTTGTTTTAGCTTTAAAAGGAAAAGGAATACATCGCATCATAAAACCGTTGTTTTCATAATATTTTTAAATTATACACCCTGCTTTCTTTTTGAATCAATTTTTAAAGGGGACGCTACCCTTTAGCGTAAACAAACAATTAGTAAAAACCATTGATTTCATATATTTACAACTAAAGGGTAGAGCTAAAGGGTAGCGTCCCCTTTAAAAAGTTTTTTACGGAGATACTTCATGTATATATGGTACAGAGTTTCCATCGAATCAATATCTATCCACTCATGTACTGAATGGGTGTCCCCAACAATAGGGCGGGACATTATCACAGGAATATCAAGACTGGAAATAAACCTGGCATCACTTCCTCCATGAGCACGAAAAAACGTTGTTGGTTTACCGGTAATTTCCTCAGTTATCTGAACAAATAAAGGGTCAGGAGAAAGATGAGACGGATTTGAGGAAACAATGAGTTTCAAACTCATATCCTCGTCAAGGTGGCTTTTAATAATGCTCAGTACCGAATCAACCGTATGAGGTGAAGGAAACCGTATATCACAATGAGCCTCTGCTTTTTCCGGGATTCGGTTAATGGCTTCATTATCAGTATGAATTATTGTTGTCGCAAAGGTTGGATGCCAGTTATCGTTGTCACTTTCCATCTGTTTAAAGCAGCTTCTTATTTGGTAGATACTATCACTTATACGCTCAAGGGGATTTTCCACCATCCAAGGTCTGCTGGCGTGTCCTGCTTCCCCTTCTGCACTAATAACCATATGAATAACCCCTTTTTCTTCAATGGTGATTTCATTAAGCGAACCAGAATCTGGAATAATTGCCAAATTACACCGAACCCCCTCTTTTTCAAATAAATACTTTATGCCGTGTTCCCCTCCTCTCTCCTCATCAGATGTAATAGCAATTCCCAGAGAAGCATCAGGGATTTCAGCATGAATATTGCGAAAAACTTCAAGAAGAATTGCCAGTTCTCCTTTCATGTCACCAACTCCTGGGCCAATGATTTTTCCGTCCTTCACAAAAGAACGGTAAGGAACTTCCTCCGCCAAACTAACAACATCGAGGTGAGCGTTGAGAAGAATATTAGGTTTTGTAATACCTTGAGGGAGGGCAACAAGAGATGGCACTCCTGCAGGAGAATAGTACCGGATATCTATATCATCCGATTCTTCAAGGTGGTTTTTCACAAACTCAATACACCTGTTTATTTCTTCAGGGTGAAACTCTGTTGTTTTCATTGTTACCAAATCCCGGGTGAGTTCAACCAATCTCCTCCTTAGTTCAGTGGTCATGGCGTTTCCTTTCTTTGAATTCCAATCCGTAAAAGGTCAATAATTGCAAAAAACCATGTTGCAACTAAAAAGAGAAAAAGGTAGCCGGTTTTACTGAAATCTATCTGTTCATGTACTTTAATTTGTACTTCAACAAAGGTTTGCATGAGATCCATCTGCTCTGTTTTGACGACAAGATCCGGAAGCATGGTCTCTATTGTATGATAAATTTCTATGGTGAGAAGAAAAGATAAGGTTAATGCAACAAATATAAAGATAAAAGCCGAGATTCTTTTTTTTAATACCCACTGACCTGAACCAGGAAAGAGAAAAACATTCATTAAAAGTGGTACAACAAGGGAGGGGTTTTCCGTTTTTTCCGGCATTCTGGACTGTTACCTTTTTATTGTGGCGAGTTTAAATAAGACTGCCATACGCACTGCAACACCATTTGTTACCTGATTAAGAATGCGGGAATGTTCTGAGTCAGCTAAATCCGGCATTATTTCAACCCCTCTGTTTAAAGGTCCTGGATGCATGACCAATGCTTTTTTATTTGCAAGCTTATAGCGTTTTAGGTTCATTCCATAGTACATGGAATATTCCCGCAAGGTTGGAAAACAGGCATCGCTTATTCGTTCCTGTTGAATTCTTAAGGGCATAATT
>JADGAW010000177.1 GCA_015231815.1 Nitrospinota bacterium | reverse complement strand
TTCCGAGGTCAACTGAACAGCACCTTCACCTCTTGTTGAAGTCGCTGTTCAGTTGAAAATCCCTTCAAAGCTTGTCCCATCAATGGTCTAAATAGTTAATTGTTTTTATCTCTATTTCTCAGTATGGAGCCGTAAATGTAAATTTTATTGTTTGTCGTACTATCTATGGTTATAATCATTTGAAATTTCCTTAAATTATACATATATGAAGAAAATTGAGAGAAATAAAATTAAGACCTATCCAATAAGGGAGAGGAATAATAAGGTTAAGGTGAGCGACTTTGTCGATATAAAGGGATTTGACGGAAGTTTCTCAACATTTTCCTCACTTCTTCCCAACCAACTAAAAGGTATTGAGCTTCTTAAGGTTGTTGATGCAATTACAGAAGCTCATAAAAGTAATAAAGAAGTGGTTTTTGCCATGGGGGCACATGTTATTAAGTGTGGATTAAACCCGATAATTATTGACCTTATGGAGCGAGGAATTATTACAGCTCTTGCCTTCAACGGGGCTGGTTCCATTCATGACTTTGAACTTGCTTACTGTGGAGAAACATCAGAGGATGTTGCTGAAGAGATAAAAAGTGGTCGGTTTGGCATGGTTGAGGAAACAGGTGCAATGATGAACGATGCTCTAAAACAGTACTCGAATGAAGAAATAGGTTTTGGAGAAGCAATAGGCAGGAAAATTACAGAAGAAAATTTTCCCTATAAAAATCATTCCCTCTTTGCCAGAGCTTATGAGCTAAAGATTCCCGCAACGGTTCATGTTGCTCTTGGAAACGATATTATTCATATGCACCCAACCGCAGATGGTGCAATTTTAGGCAGAGCGTCCTTTACCGACTTCAATATTTTTACTGGTGTTGTAAATAGCTTAAGTGATGGGGTTTACCTTAATATTGGCTCGTCGGTTCTTTTGCCGGAGGTTTTTTTAAAAGCTCTTGCAATTGCCCGTAACATTGGAAGTAAGGTAGAAAACTTCACTGCTGTAAACTTTGATATGATTCAACATTACCGTTCTAATACCAATGTTGTGAACCGTCCCACAGAAGGAAGCAGTAAAGGCTATTCAATTACTGGACATCACGAAATTATGCTTCCCCTTCTTTACGCATTATTAAGGGAGAGGTTTTAATCGAGGAGCAAACTCTTGATAAAGCTTACTCTTTCTTGATGTGTTCGTTAAGTTCTTCCATTATATATTGTGGAGAAAAACCTTTGTTCATAAGAAAATTATAGAGAAACTGTTTTTTTTGCAGGAAATTCTTTTTTGGTGAGACATGCTTTCTCATAATAAGCTCATTGATGATGGACAACTCTTCTTCAGGAGGATATTTTTCTTCAATTATCTGGTCAGCAAGATCTTCTCGAATTCCCTTTTTATAGAGAAATTGTTTTATTTTAAGTGGCCCGTCTTTGGTGTAATTCTTTTTTGAACGTACCATGATTTCAGTAAAGCGTCTGTCGTCAAGGTACTTTTCCTTTGTCAGTTTTTGAATAATCTCCTCTATAACGGTTTCTTCAACCTCTTTGTTTTCGAGAAGATGTCGAATTTCTTCAGTTGATTTCTCTCTTCGTGAGATAGCCCGATAGGCAATTTGAATACCCCGCTTAAATTCTCTTTCTTCTTCCATCTTTATGCTCTGGTTGAGAGTAATTTCTGCATATTTTACAAAGGTTATGTCTGTCCAAAATAAAATTGGTTTTTGATTATATTCTATGCAAGTTGTTCTATTATAAAAAGTACTTCGTTGAGTGTTAATTTTCCTGAATAATGAAGCGGAGTTAATTGACAGAACCACAATCCAAGACCATCTTAAAGTATTTCAACACTATGGGGTTTATGGAATATTTTGTTTAATTGATGTTCTTACATTCTTACAATGCTAAAATTAACATCCAAAAATAATTAATGAGAGGAAGAAACAATGAAAAAAGGTCTTTTTTATGCTGCATTATTTACAGCATTAAGTACTTATTTAATGCTGGACATGGCAGATGTTTTTATTATTTACAGAGGGGATGATATACCGCCGGAAGATCAAATGCGGGTTATGCTAAGAACATCGTATATGTGTCTTTCTGTAAGTGTTCTTTTTTTGGCTTTTACCTTCACAAAACGAACTCTATTAGAGCTTGCCCTTGATAAAGCAATCCCTGACCTTCCGAAAAAAGAATTTAGGAAAATTAATGCTTTTTGGATTATTTCCTTTTTACTCCTTGCAGCTTTTAATTACTATATGATTATTTCAGTTTCCGACTATAAAACCTGGGCTATATGGAAAATTTTTGGCATTATTGGTTTTATGTTGGTTTTTATTACATCGCAACTGGTTTATGCTTCGAGAAAAATAAAGGAAAACAGCAGTAATAAAGAAGAAGTTTCTTAATCTATATGGTTGAGCTCCAAGAGCATAAAGGCAGTATCATCCTTAAACTCTCCGGTATGAGAATAACTGATTAAAATCTGATAGAGGTCAGTTACAAGTTTAAACCCGGAGTTTTCTTTGCACTTTTCTTTAAAAGCATTCTTAAAATACTCTTTGCTTAGGTGTTTGCCATCACTCTCTCCTTCAACTTCATAAATTCCATCGGTATAGAGAAGGAGTTTGTCGTTCACACCTAATGATATTTGGCTCTCTTTATACTTTTCATTATCAAACATTCCCAGAACAGTTCCTGAACTTGGTAATTCAATGATTTCTTTTCCATCATTTTTTAGAGCAAAAATTGGTGGGTGTGCAGCACCGGCATAAAGGAGGGAATAATTATTTTCATCAATTAATCCGTAAAAAAGTGTTGCATAATGTGAATTACCTAATTTTTTGGTTAATTCATTATTGATATATTCCAGAAGCTTTCCGGGGTTTAGGCAGATTTTGTATTCCTCTGCAACTTTATCTTCATCGCCTTGGTACTTTTCGTTAAAGTCAGATATTTTCTTATTGATAATTTCATTTACGAGAATTGTTACCATTGCGGCACTAATTCCATGACCAGAAACATCACCAATGTAAAAAGCATATTTTCCATTATGGAGTTTGAAAATATCGTAGCAATCGCCGCTTAAGTTTTGTGAAGGAATATAGAACGAATAGAACTGTATTTTTTTATAAAGCTGCTCAGGTGGTGGTAGAAAAGACATTTGAACAACTGAAGCCTTTTCCAAATCTTCGTCCATCATTTTTTCCCGCCGTAAAAACTCCTCATTTAACTTATTGAGAGATTCTGTTCTTTCCCTTACCCGTTCTTCAAGGTTTTCATAGAGAGCAGATAGCTTTTCCGACATATTGTTGAACTCCTGAATAACCGGGTGAAACTCGTTATCAAAGTCTCCTTCAATTTCTCCTTTAAGTTCACCACTCCCAAACTTTTTTGCTGCTTCTTTTAGGTCGTTAATAGGTTTATCAAGGTTCTTTTTAATGAGCCAGGTTAGAACAAAGAAACCACCGATAAGAAAGAGAATAAATATAACAATATTATCTTTATGAAGTTGCTTCAAGTCATCAGGCTTTAAATGGTCTAGGGCAATTTTTACTTCACTAATACCGCGAATTTCATCTTCTTCATAACCATGACAGGCAATACATCGATCATCTCGAATAATAGGTTCCAGATAAACAAAAAATTCCTGATTGTTTTCTGTTACTTTGTAATAAATGGTCTTTCTATCTTTAAGAATTTTTTCAAAATCCTCTTTGTGTTTAACAACATACTCCTCTTTAGGTTTAGCTTTTCGTTCAAACTTTTCAACACCAATAAATTTATTTACCAAGTCAACGGTTTCATTGTCCTGAAAAGCGACCTTTCCATCTTTTCGATAAACACGAATGGAGTTCCCAATAATATTTTTTTCATTTTCCAGCCAACTATGAACAATTTCTGCATCACCAAAAACCATAAAATCTTTAAGAGTTTTATTAAAGTATTTGGAAAGTTTTTTGGCATTTGAGAGGGTTTCCTGATCAGTGAATTTATTAATACTTATGTTTATGTAAATTCCCAATCCGGAAAAAATAATGAAGAAAACCAGTGAGATAAGCACACTGATTTTAAAAGATATATTTTTGTTTTTAAACATTATTGCCTTAAACGGGGGTCAAAGAAATCGCGAATATTTTCGCCCACAAGATTATAACTTAATACAGTTAAAAGAATTGCCAATCCAGGAAAAAAGGAAAGCCACCATGCTAACTCAATATTATCTTTTCCAGCTGTTAGAATATTTCCCCAGCTTGCTTCAGGTGGTTGTATTCCAAGTCCGAGAAAAGAAAGTCCTGATTCTATTAATATTGCCTGTCCAACTCCAAGGACTGCTGAAACAACGACTGGAGCCATAGCATTAGGAAGAAGATGTTTGAAAATAATTCTCTTATCCCGTGAACCAATTGCCTGAGCTGATAAAATAAATTCCCTGCCCTTAAGGCTAAGAATTTCTGCCCTTACAAGCCGGGTAACGCCCATCCAACTTGTAAGACCAATGATTATCATTATGTTTGTCAGACCCGGACCAACAAAGGTAATGACCGACAACAAAAGAAAAAAGGTTGGAATACAAAGCATGAGGTCAACAAGTCTCATTATTGAAGAATCTACCCAACCACCGTAATATCCGGAAATAACTCCTAACAACAATCCTATGAGAGTTGAGATGGAAACCGCAATAAATCCAACAGAAAGAGAAACGGAAGCTCCATAAATAACCCTGCTGAAAACATCTCGTCCAAGATCATCTGTTCCAAAGAAGTGCTCAAATGACGGGGGAAGGAGTATTTTTTTCACATCAATAGCGGCGGGATCATAAGGGGCAATCCACTCTGCTGTAGCAGCAACAAAAAATAATATGAGAATTATAATAAACCCAGTTAAAGCCAGCTTATTACCCTCAAAAAAATGTATTAATACCTTAACTTTTTTCAATCATTCATTATTTGAAGTTATCGTTTTTCATTTTTAATGGAAGGTTAGATTTTATTTTTTTTCTTCAAAAAGGTCAAAAGGTACACAAGCAGAAGAGAGAAAATAAAGAAAAAATTCTATCAGTACCACCAATCTTTAAACGATTATGGTTCACACTAAAAAATAGAGATAGAATCTGATAATTGATGGGATAAGCTTTGAACGGATTTTCAACTGAACAGCGACTTCACCAAGAGGTGAAGGTGCTGTTCAGTTGAC
>JADGAW010000176.1 GCA_015231815.1 Nitrospinota bacterium | reverse complement strand
ATTAATGCCCTTCAATAAAACGGCTTGATTTCCAACATTTATTCCACAAGACAACAGGTCATAAACCGCAAAAGCAAGTTCTTCCGTTATTTCTTTTGGATGATGCTGAAAACAGAAAAGATAGAGTTTAAAAAGACTCTCGATTGATGACTAAAATGAAACAAACGGGCTAAATTTGGGCTAAATGGAAAGAATGAAAACAATAGAGTTTCTGGAATACCCTATGGATAGTGGTAGGCGCTAACGGGGTCGAACCGTTGGCCCCTGCCGAGTCAAGGCAGTGCTCTCCCACTGAGCTAAGCGCCTACATGTTTTAAGGGGCATAATTATACCCCATATCGACTTTATCGCTAAGGCTTTTTATCCAAACCCGGACGCATTTCACGCAAGGGTCTCATTTAGAAGTTCATTGGAGTCGTTAAGCAAGCCGACCATTTCCGCAAAGTCTTGTCTGGACAGTTGGTTTATTGCCGGATAGTGAAAAGGTTTTGTTTTAAAATGATGTGGTTACCTTGACCAAGTCCTCAAGCTTTTTCATTGCGTTACCTGAATCAATTGACCTTCTGGCAAGTTCAATTCCTTCGGCAATCGAAGCTGTTTTTCCTGAAACATAAATTGTTGCTCCGGCGTTCAGAAGAACGATGTCCCTTTTAGGAGATGTATCTTTACCGGAAAGAATCTTCTTTACGATAAGATTGTTTTCTTCAGCACCTCCGCCTTTAAGGTCATTAAGAGAGCAGCATGTAAAACCAAAATCTTCTGGCTTAATAGAGTATTCGCTTATTTTTCCCATTTTGAGCTCAGTTACTTTTGTTTCACCCGTTAAAGTAATTTCATCCATGCCGTCAACTCCGGTCACAATAAGAATATGCTCCGAGCCTTTTTGTTTTAAAACTTCGGCAATTTTTCCTGCCCAGGAATGATCGAAAATACCGATGACTTGTTTTTTTACTCCGGCTGGATTGCAAATAGGTCCAAGGATATTAAAGATTGTCCGAATTTTCATCTCTTTTCTTGCTTCAACAGCGTGTTTCATGGCACTATGAAAAACAGGAGCAAAGAGAAAGGAAATTCCCACTTCCTCAATAACTTTTTTACACTGTTCCGGTGAAAGGGTTATGTTGAGCCCAAGCTTCTCCAGTACATCTGCAGCACCGGATTTTGAGGAAACCGACCTGTTGCCATGCTTTGCAATATTAACTCCTGCTCCCGCTGCAACAAATGCAGAAGTTGTAGAGATATTAAAGGTTCCGGTAAGGTCGCCTCCGGTTCCCACCGGATCAACAAGGTTTTCCCTGTTTGGCTGAATAAAGGAACAATATTTCATAAGGGCGTTATAGCCGCCAAGAAGTTCAGAAACTGATTCCCCTTTACTTCTGAGGGCGGTGAGAAAAGAGGCTATTGCCGGAGAGGAGCATTCCCCATTGAGAATTGCTTCAAAAATTGAGAAGGCGTCGTCTTTTGTTAAATCGGTTTTTGTTGCAACAAGCTGTTCAATTGCCTGATTAATATTCATTCTTACCCAACAGTTACCGATTTGGCGAGATTTCTTGGCTTATCAATGTCCCGCTTAAGAGTATAGGCTACATAATAGGAGAAAAGCTGAGCGGCTACTAGCTGAATAAAAGGAGCCTGCATTTTTGTGGTTTCTTCAGGAAGTACAATTTGGTCGTTAAAGAGTCCTTCAGGGACGTTAGTGCCAAAGTGAAAACCAACTGTCGCACCTTTTCTTGCTTTTATTTCCTCTACACTGCTCATGGTATGCTTGAATAAACACTCCTCATCATGGTGAGGAACAAAAACCATGGAGTGAAATTTTTCGTCAATTAAGGCAATTGTTCCATGCTTGAGAAACCCACAGGGCATTGCCTCTGCATGAACATACGCAACCTCCTTAAGCTTGAGTGCTGATTCCTGTGCCACTGCGTAATAAATACCTTTTCCAAGAAAAAGCCAGTTAAATTCATCAGCATATTTTTTTGCTACACTATGAATAAAGCCAGAGCGTTCGTTAAGAAGTTTTGAAATCAGTTCAGGCAGGGCTTTAAGCTCACTTACATATTTTTCTTTTTCAGAGGTGGATATTTTCGCCATTTTTTCTGCTGCTTCAAGTCCTATAAAGGAAAGCAACGCCATTTGTGAAAGAGCTGCTTTAGTGCTTATAACGCAAATCTCAGGCCCCGATTTCTGCAGTATTGTTGCATCACACATACGAGCCATTGTTGAGCCCATAACATTGGTAATGGAGAGTGCTTTGCCCCCTGAATCCTTTACTTTTTTTATTGCCTGAAGAGTGTCGTAGGTTTCCCCCGATTGAGAAAAACAGAGTATTGCAGTATCCTTGGTTGTTTTGGCTATTGCATTAAATTCGTCTGAGGAAATTGCCGGACAAAATTCACCCAGAAAATCGGCAAAGAAATATTTACCATATTCAGCGACATAAAAGGTAGTGCCTACACCCACAAAATATTTTTCTTTAGCCTTTGTAAGGATATCGGCAAAATTGGTGAACTCGATGTCCGGGGTAAGAAAGGCTTTTGTTAATGATTCTGGTTGTTCATAAATCTCCTTCAGCATGTAATGAGGATAGCCTCCCTTTTGTGATGTTTCTACTGACCAGTCGATGGTAAAAATATTTTTTCTCTTTATTTCTCCAGTATCGGCATTCCTAACATAGTAGGAATCGTTGCTTACAACGGCAATTTCTCTATCATCAAGAATTACAGCATTTCGGGTAAATTTAACAAAGGCATAGAAATCAGATGCGACATAATTGGTTCCTTCTCCAATTCCCAGTACTAAAGGGCTTTCATTTTTTATGCAGTATAAAGTTTTTGGGTCATGCACGGAAAGCAGGCAAATTGCGTAACTCCCTTCAACAAGCTTTACCGAAGCAGCAATTGCCTCTTCGATATTGTTGTAGAGTTTGTAATGACGATCCATAAGGTGAGCAAAAACCTCTGAATCTGTTTCAGAGGAAAAGAGGTAACCTTCATTTATGAGTTGTTGTCTTAAATCCCGGAAATTAGAAATAATTCCGTTATGAACAATTGCAAACTGTTGATTTTGTGAAAGGTGCGGATGAGAGTTTTTCTGGGTTACAGAACCGTGGGTTGCCCAACGTGTATGGGAAATACCAACATTCCCCCTGTATTGATGAAAGTCTTCTTTTCTATCAACCTCATCAATGCTTCCAATGTTTTTGGGGGCAACAAGACCTTTGCCATTAATTATTGCCATTCCACAGGAGTCGTATCCACGATACTCGAGCTGCTTAATTCCAAAAAAGAGGTCGTTTACTACATTTGCATTGGAAACTACACCACAAATTCCACACATTGTTGCCGTATTAGTGGTTATTAAAAGCTGTTTCGTCTTTTGACGTTCAAGGGCTATTCAAAAAATGAGTTATTTTACACCAAGAGGTGACAAATGTTTCATATATCGGCTTTCCAAAAGCTTTCTTAACTCAGCAATATTACCGCAACCGTATATATTACGGTCTCCTTTAGGGGAAGGTTCATAACACCCCTTTACCTGAAACAGTTTTTTCAACCCTGCAGCTTTAATGTTCATCTCACATCTTTTATTCTCCGGGTGAACCGTACAATATCCCCCTATATAGGGTAGTCCTGCCTGTTTTAAAAGCAATTTTCCTATTTTTTCCCGTAGCTTGAATGTTTTTGTTTGAAATCCAGAAAAGTCATCCCTGTTTTTTGCCGTTACCTTAAAGTAAAGAAGGATTTTCCCTTCGATTTCCTGAAAATCAAAGGCAGTGTACGCCACAATCGTTTGTTCTTCAAAAACTCCAATCCAAAGACCATTTGATATGCTTTCAAGAATTTCATCCCTCTTGTTTTGTTTAAGAGAACCATTATTTGAAAGTTTTTTTTGAAGAAGAAGAATTTGTTCAGTATGCTTTTTCTCCAGAACGTGGATATCATACTTTTTATAAAGACTATCAATAAATGTGCTCTTAATTATTTCAGAAACAGGTTTTTGTGAAGCCTTAATTATTGATTTAGAAATCATTTAAGTACATGGAAGAAGTTTATATTTATGCAGTAATTTTCTGTAATTATAATTCTTTTGAGCTTCTATTTGAAGGTGGGCTAAAACGTTAAACTACAGACTGAACAGAACGAACTTAAAAGAATAGGGCGGTGGGATGGGAGTAGAAGGCTCGGCAAAAAACCGAGCCTTTTTACTTTAAATTGCTGTTACGTTTGATGCCTGAGCACCTTTAGGTCCTTGTTGACTTTCGAATTCAACTTGCTGACCTTCTTCAAGACTTTTATAGCCTTCACCTTGAATTGCAGTGTGATGTACAAATACATCTTCACCATCTTCCGATGTGATAAAACCAAAGCCTTTTTTGTCGTTAAACCATTTGACTGTTCCTGTTGCCATTATTAACCAACCTCCCTTCTCTGTGAATTTTCGTAAATAACGATAAGTTAATAAACATGCAACAGATTGTTCTCTATCAATGGTTTACGACTTAAATCCTTTACTTACTGCTTGTGTTAATGATTCATAAAGGCAGATATTATACACTGTCTTCATGCTAACCGTTTTATTTTCAAGGAAATATGGGGGCTTTTCTCAAAAAGCATAATTTTTTTTTCTTTTAGCGTACATTTCAAGCATTTTCCATTGAATGATTGGCACTTTTAATAAGGGGTAATCGGCAATACAATAGAGCATTCCATCCTCTAAGGCAGTAATCTTAAACTCGTTTATGTCTTTAGAGAAAAAAGTATGCTCACCAAAGAAATTGTTGGTTTTAACAGCCTCAAGCGTTTTGTCCTCGGTATTATTAATTTGAAAGCTTCCTTTATTAATTAAGAAAAGGGAATGTTTTTTCTTAAAAGAAACGGTGTCACCTTTTTTAATTTCTTTCCTTTTCATAACCTTTACAATTTCGTTTAAGATTACGTACGAGCAATCTTCCCCTAAAAGATTTGTTTTCTTCAGGAAACCTATATTATCGTAGAGTTGCTTTGTTGAATGAAAGAGGTCATTTTTTTCGAGAAAAACCTTAAGGAAGTTTAGGGGTATTTTTTGAACCGTAACATGAGAAATTGCCCTCCATGTTCCCAAAGTTGAGCCTTTATAAAAGAGATATTCAACACCGATAAAGCTTCCAACAGTCAATTTATTATGAATATCTTCGTCAGGATGGATATATTCAACACTTCCGGTAAGAATGATGTAAATAAAGTTAGATTGATATCCTTTCT
>JADGAW010000175.1 GCA_015231815.1 Nitrospinota bacterium | reverse complement strand
ATGGTCTCAAGAGGTAATTTGTTTCTACCTCTATTTTTTTGCAATCTGATAATGTTGTTACAGGATATTACGAGAATAACTGTGGTTTTATCAAGGTCACTGTAGAAAAAACAATTAAATAAGGAGAAAGAGATGGCAATAACCATGGGAAATAAAACAACAAGTGATACCGGTCCCAGCACATCAAACGACCCTAATATCAGCACAAACGTTTTTAAGCTTGCCCGAATCATTGTATTCCTATCAATTGGAGGCATACTTCTTATTGTTTTATTTTCTTTAACAAAAGCGACAACAATTGATGATGCAACAAAGACCCTTAATATCGTTCTTCCGGTATTTGGAACATGGGTAGGAACAATCATTGCCTATTATTTTTCCAAAGAAAACTTCGAGTCTGCCAGTAAAAGTATGCAGACATTTGTTGATAGAATCACACCAGAACAAAAGTTAAAGTCTTTTTTAGTTAAAGAGAAAATGATTCCTCTGCAATCAATTACCAAACTCATATACTCTCCAGAAGGAAAAACCTTACTAAAAAGCGACCTTTTGGATGGCTTATTAAAAGACAACAATAGATTACCCGTTCTCAACAGCGATATGAGCGCAAAATATATCATCCATAAAAGTATGATTAACAGCTATATTGCACAAAAAGCACTAACACCCACTCTTGGTAACGCAGATTTAAGCCAATTAACCTTACAGGGTTTATTAACTGAATCACCAAAACTGGAAGAATTCTTTAAAAACAGTTTTACTATTGCGAAAGAAGACGATAATCTCGCAGATATTAAAACCAAAATGGACAGCAATAAAAGTGTTCAGGATGTATTTGTCACCAAAAACGGTAAAGCAGACGAAGCAATTACCGGTTGGATTACCAAC
Source organism: Nitrospinota bacterium (assembly GCA_015231815.1). Classification (GTDB taxonomy): domain Bacteria; phylum Nitrospinota_A; class JADGAW01; order JADGAW01; family JADGAW01; genus JADGAW01. Next base: position 4,358 of record JADGAW010000175.1, on the reverse strand, counting down.
ATCATGATTACAGAAGTAAGCAAAATGCATTAGGAAAATAGTCACTGCTCCCATATTTTTTTATGGGAGCTTTGCTATTCTTTTTCATCTTATTTTTCTTTGTGCCTTTGAGTCTTTGTGGTAAAAAAATCGTTAAAAAATTCTTCCCTTTGGTTTTACTGGGAGTTATTGTTTTTTTCCTTTTTTCCAGCATTTTCCCTTACATTTCCCTATAAAATAAACAGTTAAAAAGAACTGAGAAGCTGCGTTCACATTAGGTTATGGATTAAAATCACACAACAATTTACCATAACGTAATTAATTGTTATTGCACTACTTAAAGCAAAAACTTAATTTATTTAATAACTATACATGAGTTTTGTACACCTCCATTTACACAGTGAATACTCCCCTCTGGACGGAGCCATAAGAATCAACGATTTGGCGACAAAAACCAAGGAATTCAACATGACCGCCGCTGCCGTAACAGACCACGGAAACATGTTTGGAGCAGTGGAGTTTTACAAAAAATTCAAAGCTGAAAACTTAAAACCAATTATTGGTTTCGAGGCGTATGTTGCACCACGGGGAAGGGATTTCAAACAAAAGGACGAACTCTTTCCCCGTTACTTTCATATGACCCTTCTTGCCCGGAACAACGAAGGCTATCACAATCTTATGAAACTTTCATCAACAGGGTTTACTGAAGGTTTTTATCATAAACCCCGGATTGACAATGACGTTCTTTCAACTCACGTCAAAGGAGTTACAGCACTCAGTGGCTGTCTGAACGGTGAGCTGCTCTTCTATATTAAAAACAGGCGATATGACGATGCTTTACAAAGAGCACACTATTTTAAGGAACTGTTTGAGGGGAATTTTTATATTGAAATTCAAAACCAAGGACTGGATGGGCAATTAGGCCTCAACGAAGCTCTGATAAAAATTGCCGGCGACGCAGAAATTCCCCTCGTGGCAACAAATGACTGTCACTACCTGACCCAAAAAGATGCAAAGGCTCACGAGGTGCTTCTGGCAATCCAGACGCAAACAAATATGCAGGACGAAAAACGCTTTAAGTTTACAGGAAACCAGTTCTACTACCGCTCTCCAGAGGAAATGAAAAACCTCTTCAAAAACACACCGGAAGCAATTGAAAACACCCTGAAAATAGCTGAGGAATGTAATGTCGAGATAGAATTCGGAAAATACCACATCCCTACCTACAAAGTTCCAGGCGGTGAAAAAAGTGAGTCGGAATACCTTAGGAGTCTTGCTGAAAAAGGTCTTGAGGAAAAATTCAGAATAATGGAAAAAATGGGTGAGGAGATTGGCAACGATAAACGAACCACCTACCTCAAACGACTTGAGTATGAAATTGGTGTCATCAACGAAATGAAATTTCCCGGATACTTTTTAATTGTTCAGGACTATTGTGAGGCATGCCGTGAAAAAGACATTCCCATTGGACCTGGTCGTGGTTCAGCAGCGGGAAGCCTTCTTGCCTACTGTATTGGCATAACTGATATCGACCCAATCAAATATGACCTCTTCTTTGAACGTTTTCTTAACCCAGGCCGTATTTCCATGCCCGATATTGATATTGATTTTTGTCAAGATCGACGTGATGAGGTTATTCAATATCTTAATGAACGTTTTGGAGAAAAAAATACCACCCAAATTATTACCTTCAGCAAACTTAAAGCAAAGGCGGTTGTTCGGGATGTCGGTAGAGCCCTTGGATACGCTTATGGAGAGGTTGACCGTATAGCAAAGCTTATCCCGGACATGACCAAAAACCTCGAAACTGCCCTTAACGACAGTGATGAATTTAAAAAAGCATCAACCAGCAACCCCATCGCTAAGGATATTCTTTCTTACGCTCGCTCTCTGGAAGGACTTTGCAGAAATTTCGGTGTTCATGCTGCAGGTGTCATTATTACTCCCGAGGAATGCTCTAACTATATTCCTCTTGCCCAAAGCAAGGAAGTTGTTACCAGTCAGTATCCAGGCGACCAACTGGAATCCTTAGGTCTTTTAAAGATGGATATTCTTGGACTCAAAACCCTGACAGTTATAAAAAATGCTGTTGGTATGGTAGAAAAAAATCATGATAAAAAACTTGATTTCCATACCATTTCTCTTGAAGATCCAAAAACATACGAATTTCTCCGTGGAGGAAAAACCAGTGGTGTTTTTCAACTGGAAAGTAGCGGAATGCAAGATATTCTTATTCGCCTCAAACCTGAATCATTCTCGGAAATTCCTGATTTACTTGCCCTCTATCGTCCTGGCCCCATACAGTCGGGTATGGTTGACGATTACATTCAGGCAAAACGTGGAGGCATGAAACATAAGGAATATATCAGCGATACCATAAAGCCGGTTCTTGACTCAACAAAAGGGGTAATTGTTTATCAGGAGCAGGTCATGCAAATAGCCCGTGACCTTTCCGGTTTTTCCATGTCCGAGGCAGATAACCTGAGAAAAGCGATGGGAAAAAAGGATGAGAAAAAAATGGCTGAGCTTAAGGATAAATTTGTCAACGGTGCAGTGGAACGGGGAGAAGATAAAAAGAAGACCTCAACCCTCTTTGATGAAATTGCCAAGTTCGCCCAATACTGCTTTAATAAGTCCCATTCAGTGGCTTACGCTTATATTTCCTTTCAGACTGCTTACCTGAAGGCTCATTTCCCTGTAGAGTTTATGGCAGCTCTTATGAACAGCGAAATAACCAACAAGGATAAGCTTGTTGCCCGTTTTGCTGATACCCGTGAGATGGAAATAAAAATTCTTCCTCCAGACATTAATCATAGCGAGGGCGGTTTTTCGGTTAAGGACAAAAACATTCTTTTTGGTTTGAACGCAATTAAAAGTGTTGGCTCATCGGCGGTTGAACATATTATTGCAGTGAGAAACAAACGAGGTCCTTTTAAGAATTTTCTTTCCTTTTGTAAGAGACTCAACCTGTCAACGGTTAACAAACGAGTAATAGAGCATCTTATCAAGAGCGGTGCAATGGACTGCTTTGGGGAGTCAAGAAAAGCACTTATGTTTCAGATGGACGATATCATTAATTTTGCCGAAAACTATCGTCGTGACAAGGCTCTGGGTCAAGGAGCATCCCTTTTTGGTGATAACGATATGCCAGAGCCATCATTTCCTGGAGGAAATTCAGGTGAATGGGACGAACGGGAAAAACTCAAGCGAGAAAAGGAGGCTCTGGGTTTTTACATTTCTGGTCATCCACTATTGGAGTACACCGAGTTTATCGAAAAATATGTCAACACCGACCTGGCATCAGTTCAGCAGAAAAAAAACCGGGAAGAGGTTATTTTTGCCGGAGTAGTTTCTGAAATGAACAAAAAAATCAATAAAAGAAAACAGGCTTGGGCAATTGCACGAATTGAAGATCTTACCGGAACAACTGATGTGCTTATTTACAGTCAGGTGTACGAAAAGTGCGAGGAGCTTCTCGGTAGTGATACCCCTCTTCTCATTAGAGGTGAGGTAATTGACGATAATCCACCAGATAATGGGAATGGAAGTGAACCTTCCGAGGGTATGAAAAAAATCATTGCCAATGAAATAACCTCCCTCACCAATGCAACGGGAAATATGGAAGTACATATTGACATCAAAACTGTTGGAACTGAAGAGGAGGAACTTAACAGCATTATGGAGCTTTTACTTAAACATCCGGGACCAGCTCCGGTAATTCTGAACTTTATTGATTCCGATGGTCATAAGGTGGGGGTGAGAATTAATCAAAAGTATTCAGTCGAGCCAATTAAAAAGTTCTTTCTGGAAACTACTGAGATGCTGGGAAAATATTCAGCCCGGATTATGAATGCGTAGGTGCAAGAATAGTAAGAGAGGAATAAAATGAGATATGCTCAAAGACTACTATTTTCTTTTTTGAACTTCTTGCTGTTGAATCTCTTTGTTTTCAGCAGCTTTTAAAGCTTCCAATTCACTTAACGCCTTAGTTGTTTTTTCTTTTGCAGCCTTTTCCTTTGCCGCTTCTTCCTTAATTTTTTTTACCCTCTCTGAATCTCTTCCGTTAAAAATCAAATAGAGGATATCGTTGAAGGTATGAGCAAAAACAGGGGGAGCAGTAAAAAGGGTGGTGAAAAGAATCAGTGCACATATTAACCGTTTCATAATGGTGGGAGTTAAAATTGGTAATATAAACCTGAAATCTACGTTATTTTATAGAGTCGATATCGTTTCCCAATATTTACAATGCATCATACAGGAATCTATTATTTCTTTCAAGAGGAAAATTGGTATTGAAAAATAGAGATAAAAACCAATTAACTCTTGAGAGCATTGATGGGGTAAGCTTTGAACGGATTTTCAACTAAACAGCGACATCA
>JADGAW010000174.1 GCA_015231815.1 Nitrospinota bacterium | reverse complement strand
TTTATTGGGCTTCCAGTAAATAAGTTTGTTAACAACAATACCTCTCAGAAAGGGAAACATTAATACAAGAGGTGCCAAAGAAGAAAGGTTTTTCATTACGTCCTTTTCCTTATCAGTAAAGCAGTTCAAAGGAGATTTGTTCTGATAAGACATGTGCAATGACTTAAAGTTGGGGTCAAATATTTTTTCCTCAATACAATATTCTCCAAGTTCTGTCTTGGGGTAAGGATGACAGATAGGAAATTCAGCAAAGTGTACTTTACATTCAAGGTTAAGGTCAAGGGTTTCAATGTCATGCTCAATTTTGCTGTAAGGAAGTCCAAAAATTGAATTGGAGAAAATCTTAATATCAGCGTCCCGAAAAAGGCGAAATGATTTAACAATTTCACTGTTTTCCATATCCCGTTTCAGGATATTATTTCTTAACTCACGGTTTCCCGCTTCAATTGACATATTTACTGAATGACAGCCGGCACTTTTTAAAAGCTTAACCATCTCAGGGTTTGCTAAGTTTGCCCTTGTAGCACAGTGAAAAGGAATGCCAATTTCTTTGGGATACCTTTCTGCAAATTCAACCAGCCATTTATCTTTTGGGTAGGCAAAAATATCGTCATAAAATTTAATGAATTGCAGGGGATATTTTTCAGTGACCGACTTTATTTCGTTAAAGGCATAATCAACAGAAACCCTTCTGATAAATTTTCCAAGTCCCTTGTACATCTTCTTAATTGAATGATTAAAACAGTAAGTACAGGGATATGGACAACCTCGGGAGGTCATAAAACTTTTTATGGCAAAATCTCCCATTTCCGTTTTTTCGTAAAACAGGTCTCTATCAGGAAAGGGAAGGGTGTCAAGGTCGTTAATAAGCGGTCTGAGCTCATTGGTTTTCTTAGGGGTGATGATGTTTTGGATGTCGTCAACGGGCTGATTCTTCTCTATTGCATCAAGTACTTCCATCCATGCTTCTTCTCCTTCTCCTTTACAAACGGCATCAAACTTTCCTTCGTAAAGAGAATCCGGATAAAAGGTGATATGTGGACCACCAAGAATAGTAAATATAGAGGGAAACCTTTTCTTAATTCCCGGATTGATGTCGAGGTAATATTTGTGCTCACCGGTTGAGGCACTATAGGCAATAATATCGGGTTGAATATCCTGAATATGTTCAATAAAGTTTTCTCTCGCCAGAATTGTGAGGTACGTTTTATGACCCTTTTGTTTTGCAAGAGCAGACAAGAGCATCATGCCCATAGGATCGATGAAATCAATGGTTTTTACAACAAAAAGAATTTTCATTTTATTTCATTAGTCGTTTAAGAGTTTCTAAAAGACAATAACCTTTAGTAAGACGTGTTGCCCTTCAATAAGCTAAACAGAGGGTAGAGTCGTTTAGGAACTGTGGAAAGAAGTCTCATATAACGGCATCCAATAACCTGACAAATACCCTTATTTATTTTTGTTAAAAAAAATAAAGCACAATATTATACTTTAAGTTTCTATTAAGATTCTTTTTTGCTAAAATTACCTCCCAATTTTAATAATAACCTAAAGAAATAAGGAGTTTTTATGTCTGAAGCAGTTGCTGTGGAAAATGACTATAAGGTAAAGGATATGTCTCTTGCCGATTGGGGTAGAAAAGAGATTATTCTTGCTGAAGCTGAAATGCCAGGTCTTATGGCAATACGTGCGGAATATGGCGATTCAAAACCACTCGCTGGAGCGAGAATTGCCGGATGTCTTCACATGACGATTCAAACTGCAGTTTTAATTGAAACTTTAACCCACCTTGGTGCTGAAGTGAGATGGTCTTCCTGTAATATCTTCTCCACTCAAGATCACGCAGCGGCTGCAGTAGCAGCGGCAGGTGTTCCAGTTTTTGCCTGGAAAGGACTCTCAGAAGAGGAGTTCAACTGGTGCATTGAACAGACACTTTTCTTTGGTAGCGAAGACAGACCGTTAAACCTCATTCTGGATGATGGAGGAGATCTTACCAATATGGTTCTTGATGATTACCCAGAGCTTGTTGCAGGTATTAAAGGACTTTCTGAAGAAACTACAACAGGTGTTCACCGACTGTACGAACGTGTGAAAAAAGGAACTCTTACCATGCCAGCTATAAATGTTAACGATTCTGTTACTAAATCAAAATTTGATAATCTGTATGGGTGTCGTGAATCACTTGCTGATGGTATTAAAAGAGCAACTGACGTTATGATTGCTGGTAAGGTTGTTGTTGTTGGTGGTTATGGAGATGTTGGTAAAGGTTGTGCCGCTGCCATGAAAGGTCTTGGAGCACGGGTAATTGTTACTGAAATTGACCCTATTTGTGCACTACAAGCAGCAATGGAAGGCTATCAGGTTATGAAAATGGATAATGCTGCTCCTATTGGAGATATTTTTGTTACAACAACCGGTAACAGAGATATTGTTTGTGCAAGACACATGGACGCTATGAAAGACAAAGCAATTGTATGTAATATCGGACATTTTGACCTTGAAATTGACATGGCATATCTTAACGGCAGAAGTGATATTGAAAAAGTTGAAATCAAGCCACAGGTTGATAAGTACCGTTACCCTGATGGTAAGGAAATAATCATTCTCGCAGAAGGGCGTTTGGTAAACCTTGGTTGTGCTACCGGTCATCCATCATTTGTAATGTCTAATTCCTTCAGTAACCAAACAATTGCTCAGCTTGAACTTTGGGAAAACTCTGATAAATACAAAAACGAAGTTTATACCTTACCAAAACATCTTGATGAAAAAGTCGCACGATTTCATCTTGCTCAAATTGGTGTTGATCTTGATGTTATGACTCCTGTGCAATCAGAGTATCTTGGTATTCCGGTTGAAGGTCCATACAAACCCGACCATTACAGATATTAGTTGCGAGTGATGAGTAAAGAGTTATGAGTAACGAGTGAAGAGTGAGAAGTGAATGGTGAAGAGTGAGAAGTAAATAGAAAACTACCGTTTAAAAAGCCCGTTCAGAAATGAACGGGTTTTTTTTTTGTAATTTTTTTCCATCAGTAAATTCATTTAACAGGAGACAAGCTTCCTCTATATCGAAAAGATATTTTCAACTTCAGCTTTCATGAAAGATAAGTTGGCGAGAACTTTCGAGGCATTTTTTGAGGTGAGGATTTCGTATAGCCTCATTCTCAAGCAGATCAATAGGGCATTCGAAAACCCCTTAAAATCCTTCAACTAAGTCAAAATAGGCTTTAGCATGAGAAACAGGGGGCATTGTCTTAAAATCTACAAGAAAATCAAGGTCGCTTTTGTCCTGAGAAAATCCGCCTTTTGAAGCTGAACCAAAAATGTGAAGTCTTTTTACTCCGGTTTTTTTACAAATTCCTCTAATTGAAATTATTTTATTTTCAATTATTGACAACATCGAACTAATCCAGAATGTTTATTTAATATCCTTGTTCTTTCAGATATTTTATCTTCTTTACTGTTGTGTAAAAAAGCAATTAAATAGCTTCTTTGTAAACTCTGTCGAGAATTTCTTTGCCACCAAGAGAAAGTAATTCCTGAGCAAGTTTGTTCCCAAGATTAATTCTCTCTTCAGCTTTTCCCTGAATTGATTTTTTCAAAATAACGGAACCATCAGGTTCTCCAATAATTCCTTCAATGAAAATTGTATTATCAGATTCATTGTATTGTGCATAAGCACCAATCGGAACCTGACATCCACCTTCAAGGGTTTTGAGAAATGCTCGTTCAGCATCAACTTCATAGGATGATTTTGTATGATTAAAGGGCTCTAGAAGATCGATGACTTCTTTATCGTTTAATCGTGCTTCAATACCAATGGCTCCCTGAGCAATTGCCGGAACACAATCTTCTTGAGTTAAATATTCTGTAATTCGGTCTTTCCAGCCCATTCTATGCATTCCTGCTGCGGCAAGAATAATTCCGTCATATTCTCCTTCTTCTGCCTTCTTGAGACGGGTATCAAGATTTCCCCGAAGAAATTCCACCTTTATTTCCGGCAGAAGTTTTAAAAACTGGCATTGCCTTCTCAGACTGCTGGTTCCGAGTCTGTCGCCAGACTTCATTTCCTTAATGGAACTATATTTATTGGAAACAAAAACATCAAAGGGGTTTTCCCTCTCAAGAATGCAAACGAGTCCAAGTCCATCAGGAAATTCCGTTGGTACATCCTTCATGCTATGCACTGCAAGATCAATTTCTTTCCTGAGCATTGCTTCTTCAATTTCCTTGACAAAGAGTCCTTTTCCGCCAACTTTTGACAAGGGGACATCCTGAATTTTATCCCCTTTGGTTTTGATGATGTTTAAAGATACCTCAATCCCATATTTTTTCTCAAGCAAAGATTTAACGTGATTTGCCTGCCATAACGCCAATTGTGAGCCTCTTGTGCCAATAACGATATTTTTTTTCATAAAGTTCCTGCCAATGCATTTATAATTGTAAAGTTAAAAAGCCATACATTATAAACTGAAAAGCTTATGAGTAAAGAATTCAGCAATATTATTAAGGTAATTGGCAAACAGGGAATTCAGGAAATTATAGCCAAACTTTCTGGGGAAATCATAAAGGACAACAAAAACCTCAATAAAGTTGTTATTGTTGGAATTCGTACACGAGGCGAGTTTATTGCCAAAAGAATCGTGAAGGAAATTAAAAGAATTAAGGGAATTGACCTTGCCAATGGAACTCTTGATATCACCCTTTACCGGGATGATGTTATTTATAATCACAATATCCCTGTTGTAAAAGAAACCCACATGCCTTTTCTTACTGCTGATGGACTCAAAGGCTTGACTGTTATTTTGATTGATGATGTTCTTTTTACCGGAAGAACAATCAGGTCGGCTCTGGACGCTTTAACCGATATGGGAAGAGCCAGTAAAATTCGCCTTGGAGTGTTGGTGAATAGAGGACATCACGAACTACCAATTGCAGCCGATTATATCGGGCTGGAAATAAAAACAAAGCTTAAAGACAGTGTGCGGGTAAACTTAATGGAAACAGATAAAAAAGAAGAAATTTTGCATAAGGAGAAGTAGTTGAAACATTTAATCTCTATAAACGACCTCAAGAAAAATGACCTTGAAGAACTTTTTGCCCAAACCTGGTCATTTAAAGAACTGCTTTCAAGAGAACTGAAAAAGGTTCCCTCACTTCGTGGAAAGTCAGTGGTAAATCTCTTTTTTGAAAATTCAACAAGAACCAGAACATCCTTTGAATATGCGGGAAAACGTCTCGGAGCAGATGTTATTAATATT
>JADGAW010000173.1 GCA_015231815.1 Nitrospinota bacterium | reverse complement strand
AGAGGAAGACTTGCTTCCTTTTTGGGAACGCTTAAGGGTATATAGAAAAAGATAGAGAATGTTTCGTAACCGGACTTAAAGAAAAAGGAAGTTAAGCTACTCCAGAATTTCCTTTATTTTCTTTTCTACAATACAAAATTCCTTTTGAGCTTCAAGAAAAAGAGACTCCATTTCTTGTAAATCATTTGCTTTGGATTTGTTGTCCATCTCGGTAAAAATTGCTGCAAGTTTTAAAGCTCCTACATTGCCACTGCTTGATTTTAAGGGATGAGTTAATTTATGGATTTCTTGAGCGTCTTCTTCTGGGACAAGAGTATTTAATTTGCTAAAGCTTGTTTTGACATCATCAACAAACATATCTAATACTTTCTCAAGGAAGGTATTGTCTTCAGGGTCAAGTTCCTTTAATTCTTGAATTAATACTTTATCTAATGAGGGATATTGATCAAACATGATTTAAGTCATAAAAAGTTGAATATTGTTCAATTATAATATCATTCTCTTGTTAAATAATCTAATAAAAGGAAATTTCATGGCAAAGAATATTGATATATCGGCTGTTACCGAAAATGATAGACTTACTCATATAGAAAATGAATTTAACTCTTTAGGAAACCTTGAAGAATTAACTGTTGCTGCAAAAGATAACTTTTTCCCACTTATTGCCTCTTTTCAAGATAAGTATTGGAAAAAGTTTACGTGGTCTCCTCTCAATGAAGGACCAGAACTTTGGGAAGGAAAGATTGCTAAAGTTGAAGAGGGAACTTTTAGTGGAATAAAAAACTATATGGCAAGAGACCATAAGAGGTGTGATGAGCTTTATGCCGATGGTGAAGCAGCAGGACTCGATGGCAATTGGGAAGAGGGTGGCAAAATTCTTTCCGGGTTTGTTACAGGTATGCTCCATCACTTTAATATGGAAGAAAAAGTATTTTTTCCTGCCTTTGAAGAAGAAACCGGAATGACCGAAGGTCCAACAACAGTTATGAGGATGGAACATGAACAAATGAGGGAACTTCTCGGGCAAATGAAGGAATGCATAAGCTCTGGAGACTATACTCGAGTGCTAAGTATAGGAGAAACGCTTCTTATTCTCATGCAACAGCATAATATGAAGGAAGAACAGATGCTTTATCCCATGGCTGACATGCATATTTCAGAAATGGTTGAAGGCTTATTAAAGAAAATGCAACTACAGGATTAATACTGTATGACAGATGAAATAAGAAAGCAAAAAAATATTATTACTGTTGATTGTCGGGAAATGGAGCCGCCAAACCCGATGTTGTCAGTTCTTGAAGCGGTGGAAAAAATGAATAAAGACGATGTTGTCTGTATGCTCCACCGAAAAAACCCAATTCCACTCTACGAAAAACTTGTTGAAAGAGGGCTGCATTACGACTTAAAAGAACTTGAAGGCGGGCATATAGAACTGTTAATCTGGAAGGAATAACAAGGCGGGGGGCAAACTTCTACGGAAACCACGAAAAAAGAATTAATACAAGAAGGTGTATTCCTTTTATGCTATTTTTGTACATTCATTGAATCTAAATTTGAGCTTCACGTCTTTTCGTTCTGTGACAATAAAGGATTTAGGAATTTAATCGCACCAGACAACCTGATTTCGACCACTATCTTTCGCTTTATAGAGCATTAAATCGGCTTCTTTGAGAAAATCTTCCGGATTTTTATGGGAAGTCGTTGTTGCTCCACCAACAGAAATTGAAAGATGTGGTGATACTTCAGAAAATTCGTGGGGAATTGCTAATTCCTGAATTTTAGAGCAAATGGTATTAAGAAAACTCTCTCCCTCAACTTTGCTGGTTTCAGGTAAAAGAAGAACAAATTCTTCACCTCCATAGCGAGCTACAAGGTCGCTCGACCTTCGTAATGACTTCTGTAATGTACTTGCTACTGCCTTGAGTGCTACATCACCTTTTGCATGACCATAATTATCATTAAAGTGCTTAAAAAAATCGACATCAATCATTGCTACCGATAATGGTAAACCGTTTCTTGAAGCTCGAAGCCATTCTTTCTTATAAGTTTCATCAAATGTTCTTCTATTGGCTATTTCCGTAAGCCCGTCTTTACCCGCTAACAATTCAAGTATTTTTCTTTGACGTATAAATTGCAGGTGGTTTGCAACTCGTAACCGAACAATTGCTGGACGAAATGGTTTGGCAATATAATCAGCTGCCCCAAGCTGTAAACCTTTTTCTTCGTCATCTGCTGAATCAAGTGCTGTAATAAATATTACCGGGATGTCTTTGAGATTATCATTTTCCTTGATACATTTAATCGTCTCATAACCATCCATATCCGGCATCATGACATCAAGAAGAACAAGATCTATATCCGAGTTGTTTTCAAGCCTTTTTAATGCTTGCTCTCCACTTTTAGCAACAACAATATTGTGAGTTTCCTGTAAAAGATTTGAAAGTATTTCTCTATTTAATCGCTCATCATCTACAATGAGGATTCGTTGTTTATTCTCGCTATTCACGTTTTCTCCTTAGTTTTTCTTCTATTTGTTTTGATAACTCTATTGCATCTTCAAACTCAACATCTTCAATATTGTCTTTTAATTCCTTTAACTCCTTATCGAGATCAAGACCTTTAAGGTTACTACACAATTCTTCAGCAACTTTTTCTGCCTGTGAATCTGCCAATTCTAACAAACTATTGAGCTTATTGAGTAAATCCAGAGATAATTCGATGTCTGGATGAGAATCCTCTCGATTTTCTTCTTCAGTTAGGGACGTATCTGCATTTTTATGAAAGAACTTTAATAATTCAGAGCAAAAGGTTTCCACTGATTTGCCTAAATCAGGAACAATCCTTTCTACTTCTATTTTGCGGTTATTTTTTAATGCTAATTCTAATTCTTCTGCAACTCTTGAAATTTCCTTGGCACCTAAAGATATTATTGAGCCTTTGAGAGAGTGAGCCATTCTATGTGCAACATCAAGCTCGTTAGAGTCAATCTTTGCTTGAATTAAAGAGGTAAAATCCTGATTCTCTTCTGCAAACATCTTAAGAAGTTTAAGGTAAAGTTCACGTGAACCACCAACGTTTCGTAACCCCATTTTTGTATCAAGACCTGCAACTTCTGGAAATAACAACTCTTCTTCCGTCGATGCGCTTACAAGAGGTCTTTTCCCATCCATAATAATCCATTGCTTCAATGTCTCTTCTAATTCTTCTGGGTTAATTGGTTTTGTAAGATGTGCGTTCATTCCTGCCTCCATTGTCCTTTTCCGGTCTGTTTCTAAGGCGTTAGCAGTCATGGCAACAATGGGGAGGTCTTTTAATCCTCGTTCCCTAATCCTTCGTGTTGCTTCAACTCCGTCCATTACTGGCATTTGCATGTCCATAAGAACCAAATCATATTTGTTCTTACAGGCTTTCTCAACTCCTTCTTGTCCATTTTCTGCTAAATCGACCTTCAACCCAGCTTGTTCAAGAAGCTCCATCGCTACCTGCTGATTAATAACATTATCTTCAACAAGTAAAACAGATGCACCCTGAATTGTTTGCATACTTCTTGAGGTCAGATGAAACTCTCCATTAAACGATGAAGCAAGGCTTTCTTCAAAACCAAAAATTTCAAAGATTGTATTCAAAAGCAAAGAGTGTCCAACCGGCTTGGAAAGAAGTCCATCAAGCCTAATGTCATCTGCTGCTTGCATAACTTCTTCACGACCATATGCCGTAATCATTAATATTGAGGGTGCTTCAGGAAAACGTGAGTCATTTTTTAGTTGTCGTGCTGTTTCAATTCCATCCATTTCCGGCATTTTCCAGTCCATAAGAATTAAATCAAATGGCGAAATATTTTTTTTGTATCTTTCTTCTACAAGAGCTATAGCTTCTAAACCTGATTCTGCGGTAACAACGGAAAAGGAAAAATCTTTAAGCATTGCTTCCAATATTTTTCTACTGCTTTTATTGTCATCTACAATGAGTACGTTCTTTCCTTTTAGAGATTCTGGAATGAATGTTTTCTCTGATTCTTCCTCATCTGAGACACACCCCAGATCAATTTCAAAGGAGAAGGTGCTTCCTTTATCCAGAGTGCTTTTGACTTCAAGCTTTCCTTTCATTAATTCAACAAGTTGTTTGGAAATAGCAAGTCCCAGACCTGTACCACCAAAACGTCGAGTAATTGAACCGTCAGCTTGAGAAAATGATTGAAATAATACCTTCTTTTGCTCTTCACTGATTCCAATACCGCTATCACGAATAGAAAAATGAATTGACCTGCTGTTTTCTTTTACTTTTTGCAGTCGTACTCTCACGACCACCTCTCCTTTTTCCGTAAACTTAATGGCGTTACTGGTCAGGTTGATGAGGATTTGACCAAGACGTAAAGGATCTCCCATGAGTTTAAGAGGAATCTTTCGATCAAGGGAGAGAAGAAACTCAAGTCCTTTTTCTTCTGCCTTAACAGTGAGAATATTAACAAGGTTGTCGAGGACTTCCTGAAGATTAAACTCAATGTTTTCCATCGTGAGCTTACCTGATTCAATCTTGGAAAAATCCAGAATATCATTAATAATTCCTAAAAGAGCCTGAGAGGAACCATGAATTTTTCTCAGGTAGTCCCGCTGTTTTGGAGAAAGATTGGTTCGAAGAGCAAGATGTGTTAAACCAATAACTGCGTTCATCGGGGTACGTATTTCATGGCTCATTCGGGCAAGAAATTCACCTTTTGCCGCAGTGGCTTTTTCTGCCTCCATTTTTGCCTGAAGAATAGTCTCTTCAGCAAAACCAGACATAATTACCTGAGAAGTTGTTGCAGCAAGCCCTCTTAATTGAGCGATATCTTCTGAGTTAAGATTTTTTTTATGAAATAAGGCTAATACTCCGATAGGGCTGTTATCAGAATTAAAAAGTCCGTATCCGACAAAAGATTTAAGCCCAAGGGAACGAGCCCATTCATGGTCTCCAACCTGAGGGTCATTTACAACATCTTGAGAAATAAAGCTTTCATGTCCCTCCTGAATAAGTCGCCCGATTTTATATGCTCCCAGTGGAACATGACCATGAGCTCCGTCAGTATGGGTATAACGTCCAGAACTTGCAATAAGGTGAAGACAATGTGAGTGATCCTGACAGAGATATTTCCCCTCTTTTTTCAGGTTGACATGAACACAGCCTTGTTCACAATATTTATTGGGGTCTCGAATAACCCATATTCGACAAAAATCGGCATTAAAAATATGAACAATTTCATCTGTTATTTCGATAAGTTTTTCTTTGAGACTTCGAGTATCAAGAAGGTTTTGCTGAAGCTTACCAATTGCAGTAATCT
>JADGAW010000172.1 GCA_015231815.1 Nitrospinota bacterium | reverse complement strand
TTTGCGAAAAAGTTCAAGAGCTTTTTTATAATTTTTCTTTACCCCGACTTCGTTTCGATACATTAACCCAAGAACGCTCATGGCTTGAGCATCTCCTTCATCTGCGGCACGTTGTAGCCATTGAGCAGCCCCCAACAGGTGAACATCGTCATTGAACTTATTTCTCAAAAGCATTCCCAAATCCCGTTTTGCCCTTCTCTCCCCTTTTAAGGCTGCTTTTTTATACCATTTTCTTGCTCTTTGAAAATCCTGTTTTACCCCTTTTCCGCCTTCATTCAAAAATCCCATCATGTACCATGCGATGGACGACTCCCTGAGAGATGCATTTTTTAAGATTGTGAAGGCTTTTCCAAATTTTCCTTTTTTCCAGAATGAATCTGCTTCCCGAAGATAATCACCGCCCTGTGCTTTATCTTCGTTCCTAGCCTTTTCATGTAATTGTTGTAACTGAAATTCCTCTACCCACAAATGAGCATCATCAGGTCGCTGATTAATTTCAAGATGTAATGCTTTCTTTACTGAGTTTTTTATCTCCTCTGAATAGGGATGCTCTGTTTTATTGAGATATTCCTCTACCTGATCCTGCTTGCCATCGTTAATGGTTTCCTTTCTTATTGAGGCCTTGACAGGCTTGCTTCCAACAATTACTTCGTACATAATTGCACCAAGTCCGTAGATATCTGACCATGGACCAAGCTCTCGTGTAAACCCTTTCTGTACCTCAAAAGGAGCATAACCTGCCGTATGAATAAACTCTTCATGTTCCGGCAATTTTCTGAGTTGCAATTGCTGCCATGAAGAACCAAAATCAAAAAGAAAGGGCTCTCCCTCCTCTGGGATATAAACGTTCAATGACTTAACATCGAGGTGATATACATTCATGGAATGAAGGAATTGAAGGGCATTGGCAAGAGAGAGGGAAATTCTGAGGAGTTCGAATTCTGTAAGTCTCCTTCTCTTTAAAACCCGTGCCAACGATTCCCCCGGCAGAAAATCCATAACAATATAGTGGGTATTATTTGCTTCAAAGGAACCAGTAACATTCACAATATTCTCATGTTGAATGTTTATCAGAAAGTCTGCTTCATCGAGAAATTTTCTTTTCCGTAGATTAAATTCTTCCAGCTCCTCTGGGTTTGGTCTTATTCTTTCATCTTCCCTTCTCAATACTTCCTTAAAGGGATTGAACTCCTTGAGGGCAATTTTTTCCTGAGTATTCATATCCTCTGCAAGGTAGGTTATGCTGTAACCACCCTTCCCCAGAATTTTCTTAATGATATAGTTTTGTATCTTATAACCGGAAGGCAAACCTTTTAAAAATTCTTCTTTCATACAATTTCATAGAGGTTTAACGTGAAAGAAAATATTTTAGCCTTTTTCATGGAAAAGAGTAAATCGAATGATAAGAAAATATAATTCCCTTCTGCTCTTCCATTGAAAAATTCTTGATGAGAAATAATGCTACTAAAGGGTAAAATCGTTTCTTCTTTTTTTATCCTACGTGTATAATAACGGCTTTACTCTATACAAATTTTTATAGGAGCTTACCCCTCTCTTCATGTCATCATCAAACCTCGATACATTAAGGCACAGCGCAGCCCATGTCCTTGCGCAAGCAGTTAAAGAAATTTTCCCCGATATAAAAGTTACCATAGGTCCGACCATTGTTAATGGCTTTTATTATGATTTTTATAAAAGTGAGCCTTTTACTGAAGAAGACCTCAAAAAAATTGAAGATAAAATGCAAACGCTTATTAAAGCAGCATTGCCCTTCACTCATACCACAATGTCAAAGGCTGAAGCTCTGGATTATTTCACTAAGATAGAAGAACCTTTTAAGGTTGAACTCATTAATGATTTAAACGAAGAGGAATACTCCATTTATACTCAAGGAGACTTTACCGACCTGTGTCGTGGACCACATATTGAGAATACAAAGGAAATAAAAGCTTTTAAACTGCTCTCAACCTCTGCTTCCTACTGGCGGGGTGATGAAAACAGAGAATCCCTGCAAAGAATTTATGGTACTGCCTTCACCAACCCAAAGGATTTACGACTTCACCTGCAAAAACTTGAAGAGGCAAAAGAAAGAGACCATAGAAAACTGGGAAAAGAGTTGGATCTTTTCAGTATTCAGGAAGATATCGGCGGAGGACTTGTTTGCTGGCACCCTAAAGGTGCTCGAATACGGTCGATTATTGAGGATTTCTGGAAAAACAAGCATTACCAAAACGGTTACGATATTATTTACACTCCCCACATCGCTCAAAAAGGTTTATGGGAAACAAGTGGTCATTGGGATTTCTACCGGGATAATATTTACTCTCCAATGCTTATCGACGAGACAGAATATCTCATCAAACCAATGAACTGTCCCTTTCATATTCAGGTTTACAAAGGTCAGCCACGAAGTTACCGTGATTTGCCCATTCGTTATGCTGAGCTTGGTACTGTGTATCGGTATGAACGGTCAGGGGTTTTACACGGACTCTTAAGGGTTAGAGGTTTTACTCAAGATGACGCACATATTTTCACCACATCGGAGCTTTTAAATGATGAGATTGATAATGCCCTGAACTTTACCCTGAAAATGCTGAGACAATTTGGGTTTAAGGAGTTTGAAGTTTATCTCAGTACCAGACCTGAAAAATATGTTGGCGAAGACCATGAATGGGAGCAAGCAACAGAAGCACTTCGACTTGCAATAGAGAAAAATGGACTTAAATATGAGGTTGATCCTGGAGAAGGCGTTTTTTACGGTCCTAAGATTGATGTAAAAATCAAAGACCAACTAGACAGATCTTGGCAATGTTCAACAATTCAGGTTGACTTTAATCTTCCTGAACGATTTAATGTTGAATATACGGGAAATGACAATAAAAAACATAAAGCCATTATGATTCATCGAGCTCTTCTTGGCTCATTGGAACGCTTCTTTGGCTGTCTCATTGAATCGTATGGCGGAGCATTCCCTCTGTGGCTGGCTCCTGTGCAAGTAAAAATCATGTGCATCAGCGAAAGACAAGCTGATTACGGAAAGAAAATCCATGCTACTCTGCTCCAGAACAATTTCAGATCGGAAACTGATTTGCGAGAAGAAAAAATTGGGTATAAAATACGCGAAGCAAGAATGGAAAGAATTCCCTACATGGTTGTCATTGGTGACAAAGAGCAGGAAAACAATACGGTAGGAATAAGAAAAAGAGGCGAAAAGGAAACTGTTGAAATAACAGTTGAAAACTTTATTGTACAATTAAATAGTGAGCGGGAAAATGAGCTCAAAACCGGATTCCCGGAAGATTAATTTTATTATTAACATTAATTATTGGAGGTTAATTGGTCATTAAAAGAAAACCGGACACTACCAGAGTAAATCATGGAATAAAAGTTCCCATGGTAAATGTTATTGACGGTGAAGGTAATAATTTAGGTACGATAAAAACCTACGAAGCAATTAAACTTGCTCAGGAAGAGGGTCTTGATCTTGTTGAAGTTTCACCCAACGCTAATCCTCCCGTATGTAAGATGATGGATTATGGGAAGTTCAAATATAACAAAAGTAAAAAATCCCATGATGCCAAGAAAAAACAAAAAGTTGTTCATATTAAGGAGGTTAAGCTTACCCCGAAAACCGATAAACATGACATTGATTTCAAAATAAACCATGTAAAAAGGTTTATTGCAGCAGGAGATAAAGCTAAGGTAACCGTTGTTTTTAAAGGACGGGAAATGTCTCACCCTGAAGTTGGAATGAGAGTGCTTAAAATAATTGAGGAAGCAATGGAAGAGCTTGCAATTGTTGAACAACCAGCAAAACAAGAGGGTCGAAACATGTCAATGATTTTTGCTCAGAAAGCACCTTAAGTACCATAAAAAATAAAGCTGATTTTGGACGGGAATGTCGGGAGTGAGCCAATATACATGATTACTCCCTTAATCCTCTTCAAAGCTAAACCCCCTGAAATCGTTCTCACTATTCCCATAGTTATTTGAAGATGAAAGCATTCCTTTTTTATAAAGAGACGACAACTCAGAAAGAGTTGCAACATCTATTTTCCCCATATTCTTTTCCAGTTCCTTCACTCTTTTAATAAGACTACTCAACTCTTCATTGATTTTTTCGTTATTTTCCTCATCAATTGTTAAGAGCAAATCTATGTTCCTAATTGCCAGTTTTAGGAAGGAAGTCAGGTTCATACCGTGGTCTTTTACCTTATTTTTCATCTCCTCATAGACCTGACTGTCTATCTTGACATTAAAATTCGTATATTCTCTTGTCATACATTTTTCCTTTATTAGTTATAGGTGACTTCACTCTTCACTCTTCACTCTTCACTCTTCACTCTTCACTCTTCACTCTTTAAAAGAGATTTTAGTAGATAAAACATTAAAATTAAAGCAAAATTCGTTATACTGTGAAGATTTTATAAACCAATACTCAATACAGCATGTTTTTACCCATCGGAATAGATGAATTCATTCAAAATTCTCTTAAGGAAGATATTCCCAATCAGGACATAACGACAAAAATAATTGTTAATGAAGAGAGTGTTTCAAAAGCAGTTCTCATAGCTAAAGAAGAAATGGTTATAGCAGGACTTGATATTTTTCAAAGAGTATTTCATATTCTCAATAACGATATTTCCGTTGAAATTCATTACACTGAAGGTAGTTGTGTAAAGAAAGGAGATACAATTCTTGAACTTAAGGGCAACACCCATGCCCTTCTCTCCGGTGAACGAGTTGCTTTAAATCTTCTCCAAAGAATGTGCGGTATTGCAAGCCTGACAAAAAAGTTTGTTGATGCTATTCAGAACACGAACTGCAGAATTGCCGATACCCGCAAAACAACTCCAGGGCTGAGAAGTCTTGAAAAGTATGCAGTAACGATTGGTGGAGGAATTAACCACCGCTATTCCCTCTCGGATGCCATACTTATTAAGGAAAATCATATCAAGGCTGGTGGTGGAATCGAAACGACTCTTAAGAAGGTCATTAAGGAAAAACCTCACCTGATGAGCTTTGAGATAGAGGTTGAGAGTATTGATGAGCTTAAAACAGCAATCAAGTATGGAGCAAAAAATATTATGCTGGATAATTTTTCGCCAAAGAGCTGTAAAGAAGCAGTCGAAATATGTCAGGATAAGAATATTACTCTAGAAACTTCAGGCAATATCTCTCTTGAAAATGTTCGAAGCTACGCTGAAACCGGTGTAAATATAATCTCTGTGGGTAAACTTACCCATTCTGCTCCTGCTTCAGACATTTCATTACTGATTAAAGAACTGTGAACTTTGTGTAACTCTTTTCAATAAATCTATG
>JADGAW010000171.1 GCA_015231815.1 Nitrospinota bacterium | reverse complement strand
CTTCTTCTCCTTAAATCACAAAAAGGCAAAGAGCTCGTTTCAAAAAATTCATGTATTATAAAAAAAGAAGAGAACAATTTTCTTCTGCAAACAGGACAGGGTATATATGCCAATGTGCCTAACCACAAATTTTCTGACGTCGCAACTCCGGAGCTTCTTGAATCTGTTACTCAATGCTTGGATAAGCACGAAAACCATTATGATAAAAATCTCCTCATAACCTGTCTTCCGGGGTGCAAGGACATTATTATTCTCCTTCATTTTGATGAAGAAGTTGAGTTGTGTGATTGGAATAAAAAACTCATTAATGTTTATTTATCAAAAGTTTCTGCTGCCTATAAAAACTTACTTCTGTTTGAAAAAAACAATAAAACCCAGGAAGCTGCGATTCTTAGTCTGGCAAAGTTGGCGGAATACAAAGATAACGAAACTGGCGACCATATTAAAAGAGTTGAAAAAATGGCAATTGCCGTTGCAAAAAGGCTTTTTGAAAAAGGGGCTTTCAAAGACATCGTAAATGAAACCTTTGTTAAACATATTGGTATTGCGTCGATTCTTCACGATGTAGGTAAGGTAGGAATATCTGATAGAATTTTATTAAAACCTTCAAAATTAACCGATGAAGAATATGAACTGGTAAAGATGCATACCATTATTGGTGGAGCAATTCTCGCTGATGCCTCCGAAATGATTAGCGGAAAAAATTATCTCTCCATGGCTGCGGAAATTGCTGAATGTCACCATGAACAATTCGCTGGAGGAGGATACCCTCACTCACTTAAACAAGATTCAATCCCCGTTAGTGCCCGAATTATTGCTGTTGTGGATGTCTATGACGCCCTAACTTCTAAAAGACCCTACAAGGAACCATGGCCAATAGAAAAAGCCATTGCAATACTTGAAGATTCAAAAGGCACACAATTCGACCCTGTCGTTGTTGATGCTTTTCTTGAATTGTTACGTGAAAAAAGTGAGTAAATATCAAGCCATATCAACTTTTTACTCAAGATGAGCTCCATCACAACAGGGAAAATTCTTACTTTTTCCACAGCCACAAATCGTCAGTTGTTTTTTCTCCGATAATTGAAGGGTAAAGGGGGTAAGTGTTGTCATCCTGTGGGAACCATCGCAAAAAGGTTTATTGTTTGATTTTCCGCATGGACAAAAATAATATTCCCCTGCTTCCAATGTTAACAGGTACGGTTTTTTCTCATTTTTCATTGATACAACTCCTTATCGCAATTCAAGACCTTGGATGAAATTCCTTATGAACTTTCTGCAATTTTTCCTTAACAACATGGGTATAAATTTCCGTTGTGGATATATCTGAGTGTCCCAGCATTTGCTGCAATGAACGTAAATCCGCACCATTTTCCAGCAGATGAGTGGCAAATGAATGTCGAAGTGAGTGGGGAGAAATATCCTTAAGAATTCCACACTTCAGGCTGTACTTTTTTATCAGTTTCCAAAAACCTTCACGACTCATTCTTCCCCCTTTATAGTTGGGAAACAAATATCCGTAATCCTTTTTTCCTTCCATGATGAGAGGACGAACTTCCTCCCAGTAAGCCTTAACTTTCTTAAGAGTATCAACATGCACCGGAACAACTCTTTCCTTAGAGCCTTTTCCCATTGTGCGGAGAAGTCCTATCTCAAAATCAATACTGTTCAGCGTTAAATCCATTAATTCAGAAACCCTGAGACCAGTAACATAAAGAAGTTCCAGCATTACGGCATCCCGACCACCAAGGCTTTCGTTAGCGTCCGGAGCTTTTAAAAGGGTTAAAACCTCTTCCAAAGTGAGAAAAACCGGACTTTTCTTACGGGTTTTAATTGACTCGAGATTATTGGTCGGTGAATCTTCTATTTTTCCTTCCCGTTTCAGGAACAGGAAAAATTGTCGAAAACTTGAGTGCATCCTGAGAATTGATGTTTCCTTTATGCCTTTTCTTTTTTCTTCTGCAAAGAAATCCTGTATGACATAAAAAGTAACCTCCTTAATTGTTGAGATTTTTTTCTTCTCAAGCCACGTAAAGAACTTAAATAAATCACGACGATATGCCGCCACGCTGTTTTCCGCAAGCCCCTTTTCCAACTGCAAATAGTTAAGGAATATATCAATTAAATCAAACATTTTGTCCTACATGATTTATAGCCACAGATATTACAGAAAAAACAATTATTATTTCATATTTTGTAAAGGTGCAGGATAAAAACCCTTTATCACCAACTTACCTATAGAATATTACATTTTTTATAAAAAACATCTTATAAAATATAACATTTCATTTGTAAAGCCTCGTTTCTCATTAAGATTATCTAGTTAAAACAGCTATAATGAAATCAAAAATATCAAATTAGTTTACTCTAATTGAAACCATGGGGAAAGCATCAAAGACCTTTATAAGAATTGGAAAAGTTACGCCATTATTACTTCTTGGTAGTTTTTTCATTCCAGAGACTGCTTCGGCAGATGCGATAAGTATTGCGATTATTGCTTTTGGAGGTATAGCTATTATCATCCCTATAACGGTTGCTATTTCTCTTTTAGAAGGTTACATTATAGGAAGATATCTTAACGTAGCATATGGAGACATTCTGGTTTTTTCCTTCTTTGCTAATATTATTTCATCGATAGCCGGTGTTCCCGTTAAGGCTGCTAACGTATATATCGACTTTGAAGCTTCATCAAAAAGTCTTTATGACTCCTTTGTTTTTTATCCTTGGATGTTTGCTTTTGGGGTAGTGCTATATTTTATAGTTACAATTACTACTGAATATCCTGCAATTTTATGGTTAGGACGTAAGAGAGCTGTTTCTTTTGAGAAAGAAAAATTGTTTCATGCAGTACTTATCTCGAATATCGTAACATATGTTTTATTGACGCCACTTTACTACTATTCAACCAGACCCATTCATGATATTTCGCAATTCACTCAAGATACTAAGTGGGCAAGAAAACCATATACCAGACTTATTTATGTTGATGAAAAAACAAAACAACTACAGTCAATAGATACAAACGGCAACAATATATCAACATTAATTCCGCATGAAGTAAAGGATTATTTGTTATCAAAGGATATACAATACTCAGTCTTTAGAGGTGAAGGGAATAACCTCTTTGCGTATGATTTCACTACAAAGAAAAGAACCCTCCTTGCAAAACCTACCAACGAATATTTTATGAATCAGGTAGCGATAAGCCCTGGCGGAGAAACCATTGCATTCTTGAAGTTGATTGGGGAATACAACATATATCGCTTAATACTATTTCAACCATCTCAGGGAATACATATAGAAACCAATTATATAACGGGAAAAGATACGTGGAGGACTGCCGTGGCATGGTCGTCTCTTGAAAATCTTTTGTACATTAAAGAAGGTAAGGTCATATACAAAGTAACCTTAAGTAAAGATTCAAATACTGTCAAGCATAAAGTAGGGAAGTCTGAGAAACTTGATGTACATCTTGACTATGGTCGTAATAATTCAAGCTGGTCGGATGCTGATGATTGGGGTTCTTCCTATTCAATAAGTCTTTGCAAGAAAAGAAAGATTGGTAGTTCCTCTGGTTTTGATAGCAGTCTATACGTTTGGGAAAACAAGAGGAAAATTCTTAAATTTGCAGATAACTCTGGATTATTGCATCTTAGTAATCGACCAATAGAAGATGCTTTATTGCTTCCAAATTGTGAAGAGGCTATATTTAATGATCAAAGGTCAATATATCTTTTAGACATTCATAATAAGAAAATTGGTGAGATCACTCAAGGGGAGCGGTTTATAACAATTTCTGAAAGATACTCAAAATTACCACTCTTTACAAAAGAAGAAGAAGAATAAAAGAAACACCCCCTAATTTCTTCCTTTGTGTCTTCGTGGTAGCTTTCTGTGTAATCTGTGGCTCAACTAAGCCGCTAGAGCATCAGAACATCGCTTGCAGACAGTCGGATGCTCGCTGTTTTCTCCAACAGAAGTTGCTTTCATCCAGCAACGCTCGCACTTTTCTCCTTCACCCGGACTTACTTTTACCAGCAATCCTTCAACGTTAACACCTTCCAAGGCAACACTTTTCCAAGCATCGTCAATGGTGTCACAAATGACAACCTGAGAGGTGATAAAAACCGACTGCAAACCATCTTCGCCAAAAGCTTTTAGTTGAGCGAGGAGGTTTTCATCGCCATGAAGTTCCACCTTGGCATCGAGAGAATGACCAATCACCTTTTCCCGCCTTGCTTCTTCAAGAGCTTTGGAAACATCCTTCTTGAGATTAACTTTTGTTTCCCATTTATTTCTCTCTTCATCATTCAGACTATAGGAAAGTTCCGGCAACTCCTCAAAATGAATGGATGCGTTCTTTTCCTTGCTGGGCAAATAACTCCAAACTTCTTCCATGGTAAAAGGACAAACAGGAGCGAGAATTTTCGCCAGACTGTCGGCGATAAGGTAAAGTGCTGTCTGACTCGATAACCTTCCCTTTGATTTTTTCGGCAGGGTGTAAAGTCTGTCCTTAAGAATATCAAGATAAAAATTACTTAAATCGACAATACAATACTGCAATACCGAATGGTAAATGACATGAAAGTCGTAGGATTCATAGCTTTTCTTGGCGATATTTATTACCTCCGTCAACCTTGCGAGAATATAGCGGTCAAGTCCGTCCATTTCCTCAAATGCAACCGATTCTGTTGCCGGATTAAAGTCTGAAATATTTCCTAAAATAAAACGAAAGGTATTTCTTATTTTTCGGTAGGCGTCCGACATTGACGCAATAATATTTTTAGAAATCCTGAGGTCTTCTCGGTAGTTTTCCGAAATAACCCAAAGGCGAATAATTTCCGCACCATATTGTTTAATGATTTCATCAGGAGCAATAACGTTTCCCTGCGACTTCGACATTTTTTTCCCCTGTCCGTCCACCACATAACCATGGGTTAAAACACCTTTAAAGGGAGCAGTACCATTGACGGAAGTTGAGGCTAAAAGGGAACTTTGAAACCAGCCTCGGTGCTGATCACTTCCTTCGAGATAAAGATCGGCGGGCCAGCTTAACTCCTCCCATTTGCGCAAAACAGCGTCATGGCTAACACCGGAATCAAACCAAACATCGAGAATATCCTTAACTTTACTGAATTCCTTAGAGCCGCAGCCGCATGTTGCACCGTCTGGTAGGAGGTTTTCTTCATCATCAAACCAGATATCACAGCCAACCTCCTTAACCTTCTCAACGATATTTTTAAAATAATTCTCGTCAACAAAAGCTTCACCACATGTATTGCAGGCATAGACCATAATGGGAACACCCCACGATCTTTGACGGGA
>JADGAW010000170.1 GCA_015231815.1 Nitrospinota bacterium | reverse complement strand
CCTTTTTCTGGTGCAATACCGACAATATGAAGAACAAATTCCCGTAACGATTATTAATGCACGGTCTTTGTATCTTCGAACTAAACGGGGAACTGGAGAATAAAGTTCTTCAGAAAAAGGGTCAATTGACAGATGTTCCACTCTACGCAGTTCTTCAACGTGGGGAACCATCATTTTAAATATGGGGTCTTTGTAGGAAAAATCTTGAATCAGAGAAGAATAGTAAGGGGTTAGAGCAACAAATGAGTTTTGGAATATTTCTTCAATGTCCCTGTTAATTTTATCTTTTCCAAAATAGCGTATTAAGTCAGCATGAGTTTTTATTGAGTTTTTTATCTGCCATCTCCAACTATTCCAATCCTTCTTCATCGCACTTATAGAAATTAACGTTATATTTAAAGAAGTATTTTATAAGTTGATGAAGTTAAATGCAGGAAAAATAAAGAATAAAGCAGAGAATATTATTTTGTGGAAATTTTTATGGCAACACGGTCGTTCCAGTTGTTTTTTAAAATATCAACTTTATCTGAAATGCTTGTTTCACTACCGCCAATAAATAAGCCTATATAAAAAACCACCAAAGAAATAATGATTACGCGTAACATGGCTCCTCCTTTATTGAGGTTAATATCATCATAGGATATCAAGACACATACCATAGAAAATTTAAACTAAATATTACAAAGATTTACATCGTAGATAAAAGAATAAATCTTAAAAACGTATATTAAAGAATACACCCATTTACCCAAAAAAGGTACCTAAAAAATAAAATAAAAGAAGAATGAACTATTCCTGAATTATTTACTGCAGATTTTTATATAATAGGTGCCTTTTGTTAATAAATGAGAGGAAATTATGAAAAAAATTGCAGTACTACCCGGTGACGGAATTGGAAAAGAAGTAACCGAAGAAGCGGTAAAAGTTCTAAAAAAAGTTGTTGAAAATTCTCAGGAAGAATTTGAAATAGAGCAAGCACCAGTTGGTGGAACTGCATACGATTTAACAGGCACTCCTTTACCGGAAGCAACATTAAATCTTGCAAAAGAATCAGACGCTGTTCTCCTTGGAGCAGTTGGAGGACTCAAATGGGAATCGCTTGATTATTCCGTAAGGCCTGAAAGGGCTTTGCTCGGCTTACGAAAAGAACTGAATTTATATTGTAACCTTAGACCAGCAAAGGTTTTTCCTGCTTTAGCTTCAGCTTCAAGTTTAAAGGAAGAAATTATTTCTGGAACAGATATCATGGTTGTTCGGGAACTTGTAGGTGGTATTTATTTTGGTGAACCTAAGGGAGTTGACACTCTTCCGGATGGAACCCAAAAAGGTTACAACACCCTCGTCTATACAACCCCTGAGATAGAAAGAATTGCTCATTCCGCCTTTCAAACTGCCCGGTTAAGAGACAAAAGGGTTGTTTCCGTTGATAAAGCAAATGTTCTTGAGTGTACTGAACTTTGGAGAAATGTTGTCATTAAGGTTCATAAAGAACATTACAGCGACATAGAGCTCTCTCATATGTATGTTGACAATGCTGCTATGCAGTTGGTGAGAAGCCCAAAACAGTTTGATGTTATTGTGACAACAAATATGTTTGGCGATATTCTCAGCGATATTGCTTCAATGCTTACAGGTTCCATTGGGATGCTTCCATCGGCATCTCTTTGTGGAACTAAAGGAATGTACGAACCTGTTCATGGCTCAGCACCAGATATAGCAGGTCAAAATAAAGCAAACCCCATTGCTACAATCCTTTCTGTTGCTATGATGCTTAAATACAGCTTTGCCATGGAAAAAGAAGCAGAAGCAATAGAGAAAGCAGTTGAAGGTGTTTTAAATGATGGATTAAGAACCATTGATATTGCTTCAGGTTCTTCTCAAGAAACGTTGGGAACTGTTGAAATGGGGGAGGAAATTCTAAAAAGATTATAAAAATCAGTTTCAGTTAATAATCATAGTGGAATTGCATACCATTGCACTGAATGCAAGCAATAAACAAAGAACTTAAAGAGGAAAATATGACAAAAGAAAAACCACAATCACTCTTCCAAATCTTGTTTGGAGGTAAGCGGGAAAATACCCTCATTATTACTTTTGGCATTGCTTTGCTTGTATTTGCAGCATGTATTGTTCTTGGAAGCTATAAGGTTTTTGAATTCACTGCCTTTGTTAAGGGACTGATGTATTTATCAGGAATTATTATGATTGCAGTACTGGTAGTTCTGCCCTTCCTCCTTTTTCAACATATGGAGAAAAAATAGTTTCCATAGATTTATTGAGCATTCATGGAAACAAAACGTTTACTCGAAGGTTTATTGTTCTGTTTCCTGAAAAATAGAGATAGAATCTGATCATTGATGGGAGAAGCTTTGAACTCATTCTCAGAAACGGCTTTGAGGCACCCGTTTCTTCCGAGGTCAACTGAACAGCTCCTTCACCTCTTGGTGAAGTCGCTGTTCAGTTGAAAATCCGTTCAAAGCTTCTCCCATCAACAGTCTCAAGAGTTAATTGGTTTTTATCTCTATTTTTCAGTGTTTCTTATTGTTAAAAAAATGAGTAGGGGTTTTCCTTATCGAGAATGTCCATAAAAGCAAAGGAAGGTTTTTTTCCTTTTTCCAATGAGCCAAAGTTTTTTTGAAGTTCTAAGGATTTTGCACTATTAATTGTTGTCATTTCAACGATTGTTTTATCAGGAATTTCAGGAAAAAATTTCTTGAAAGCCTTCATCTCGTTAATAATATTTAAATCATCGTTGCTTCCTAAGCCATCGGTTCCTAAACAAACATTGAGTCCAAGGTCAATATAATCCTTAGCAGGAGGAAGTCCGTTTTTAAGCCAAAGGTTACTGCGAGGACATAAGCAGATATTGGTTTTTGACTGTTCCAGAAGTGGGTAATCTTTTTCCTTTACCTCAACCATATGCACTGCAAGACTCTTTTCATGAAGAAGTCCCAAATCAAAAAAATATTTCACCGGAGAAACTTTCGGTGGTTTCCAGTTTCTGTTCCACTTTCCAAGTCCTTCCATAATCTTTTTCATCTTTGCCTCACCTTTAAGAAGGAATGTTGTTTCATCCTTTGATTCGGCAAGGTGAAAGCTTGTCAACCCTCCCTTTTTTCCTAACATTTTCAATAATTTTTCCGACACTGCATAGGGAGAATGAGGAACAACAACATGGTTAAAATTGGACGTGGATATTTCCTTTATTGCTTCACAAGCAGCATTCATTAAGCTTTCCGCCATTTCAGGTAAAAAACCGGATAGTTCATGAAAGCAAACTCCTGAAAGTCCTGATTCCTGTAACATAGTGCAGCTAAAAGGGTTGTGGGTAATATCTCCAACAACAGCGGTTTGACTCATCGTAATCTGTTTAACACCTTCAACTGCCCCCTTTTTTCTCATTTCAAGAGTCGTTTTTGGCTGTAAGGAAATAACCCGGTCTATCCAATCAAAAAAGGTCTCATTATTTTTCATCTTCAACTGATTTTGATACAAAGAAAAATCAAGGTGAGTATGGGAATTAATAAAACCCGGCAAAATAACTTTACCCTCATAAACTTCAATAAATGCACCAGGATATTTTTGAACAATATTCTCCTGACAATCAACGTCCTCAATGAGATTATTTATGACAGCAATGGCTCCCTTTTTTATTGGCTCTGATGAAACAGGCAACACCCAGTCTGCAGAGAGTATCTTTACATTCATCTATTCTTGGTTTAGCAATTAAACTGAAAAATAGAGATAGAATCTGATGATTAATGCCATAAGACTTGAACTCATTCTCAGGAACAGCTTTGAGACAACTATTTCTTCCGAGGTCAACTGAACAGCAACCTCACCTCCTGCTGAAGTAGCTGTTCAGTTGAAAATCCGCTCAAGGCTTATGCCATAAATTATCTCAAGAGTTAATTGGTTTCTATCTCATTTTTTGTATTAAAATCATTACAAGTATCATGAGTATATTTATGATATTATATTTTTACATGCCTGATTAATATAACCGTGTTGAAACAATGGGGATTGAAAAAAAAAAGAAAGTCTTACTTGCCGAGGATAATGACACAACAAGATATGTCATGGTTGAAATGCTTAATGCCTATGACTTTGATGTTATACAGGCAGTTGACGGAGAAGTAGCAAAAAGAATCTATGATGAAAAACATGATGAGATTGATGTAATTGTAAGTGATCTTATGATGCCAAATGTTACAGGGGTTGAGTTTGCCAAATATAATTATTCAAATGAAATGCTTCCCTTCATTATGTGTACTGCGGTAAAGGACGCTCAAGTATCCCTTGAGCTCTTTGAGTACGGGGTACAGGATTATGTAGTAAAGCCCATTGATGTAGATAAGTTTATTGGTGTTGTAAAGAACGCTATTTTCCGTTATTCGGTTCATTTAATGTCGGATGATCCAATACAACACTCAGGAAATGTATCTTCCATAACAATTCCTTCAGCCTTTGAAGAGTTAACAAAAGCAGCAAATTGGGTACGATCAAAAATTGAAAAACGTTTTGATGAGAGAACAATTAAACACTTTCTCTGCTCTATGGATGAATTTCTTATTAACGCTCATGAACATGGAAACCTAGGAATTAATGAGGAAGAAAAAATTCAATACATTCATCAAGGTCAATACAAGAAGGAACTGAAAAGAAGGGAATCAGAATGTAAAAAGACCGTGAAGGTTACTGCATCTGTTTTAAAAGATGAAATTGCAATAACCATTTCTGATGAAGGAGAAGGTTTTGATTATAAAAAGTATTTAAACATGAACGAGGCTGACATCATTAAGCGCTTTACTCTCCCCTGTGGACGGGGGATTTACATGTCCAGACATTATTTCGACAAGATTCAATACAGTAACGGAGGGAGAAAAGTGCTCTGTATAAAAAAGCTTCAAGATGAAACAGTTCACATGTAGAATCATGTCACATGGCTAAAAATGAGTATTCTTTTCTTGCAATATGAGCAGTTAACCAACCTTTTTGCTCTCTACCTCTTTGGTTCCATACAAGCGGTTAAACAGATAAAAAGAAAAATACATTAACGAGATTATTATGCTGAGAAAATAACAATAAAGAGAGTAAATATAGTGTTTAGGTTCATACTTAAATATAATTTCATGAGTCCCACTCCCCAGCTTTAATGCCTTAAATGTGTAATTCGCCTTATAGATAGGAACTTCTTTACCGTTATCATACGCTTTCCAATGCTTGCTCCAATTATCGCTATAGTAAAAGTAACCCTCAACATTATTTCTGACGTTAACAACGACCTTGTTGGGAGTTTTTTTTACAATGTCAACGAAAAATGCTTTAT